>DATMCA010001509.1:0-2187 GCA_035559015.1 Umezawaea sp.
TCTCCCTCGACCGCCCAGCCAAGTCGATCGTCATGACCGAGTACACCTGCCAGGCCGACTGCACGGCCTACCCGAACCGCGCCCCGCGCGCGATCCGCTTCCCGTTCGCCGCGGGTGCCACCACCTTCGCCGCCACGACCACGGCCTCCGAGGCCCTCCGGTTGCCCTGGTACAACCTCAACGGCGTGGCCTCGCACAACTCGCGCTGGTGGTTCGCCTCGTCGGGGGCCAAGAAGCTGTACTACTGGGCGCCCGCAACGGGTTCGGCGACGTTCAACTGGGTCGGCGGCGCGGAGAGCATCAGCTACTGGGAGGACACCACCGAGCCGGACCTGCTCTGGTCCCTCCAGGAAACCGTCGGCCACCGCAACGTGTTCGCCGTGGAGCAGGCGACCTACGGCTCCTGACCCGGTCCGCGCGGCGGGTGGCCCGCGAGGTCACCCGCCGCGACCGGCGGTGTCGCGGGCAGCAGGGCGCCGACCAGGCGTTCGAGCGGCCCGAGGAGGTCCTGCTCGCCCGCCGACGCCATCGGCTCCAGCGCCGTCGACGCGCGGAGCATGACGATGCCGAAGGTCGCGGCGAGCACCATCTGGGCCTCCAGCAGCGGCAGTTCACCCCCGGTGCCGCCGGGCTGCCCGTTCGCGGCCGTGGCGAGGCGTTCGGCGAAGGTGCGCAGGACGTCCAGCCGGATCCGGTCGGCGCCCTCGTCACCCGAGGAGCGCAGCAGCAGCATGAGCCGGCTCGGGTGGGCTCCCGCGTTCGGGCCCGCGAGCTGCCGGGCGATGGCGAGCGGCACCCCGGCGAACGGCACGTCCTCGCCGACCGTGCGGCCGAGGTCGTCGACGGCGCCGGTCAGGCAGGCCTCGAAGAGCCCCTCCTTCGACGTGAAGTAGCGGTTGATCAGCGAGACGTTGACGCCCGCGTCGTCGGCGATGTCGCGCACGGTGGCGCCCGCGTACCCGTCGCGGGCGAAGCGGTGGCGGGCGGCGTCGAGCAGCAGCCGTCGGGTGTCCTCCGCGTTGCGGCGGCGGCGTTCGGACGGCGGCGCGACGGGGTGGCACAGGTCGGGCGTCACTGGCTCCGGGGTGGGGGTCATGGCATCCTTTCGTCCCTTTTGGCAGGTTACCGCCCTGGAGGTGTGACGTAAACGATTGTTGACTTCAGTGTTCGGCGAGCAATACTGGCCAAGTCAGCAACTGTTTACATCGCATCGAGGATCCCATGACCCACACGATCGAAGAGGCGGGCACCGCCTCCCACCCGAACGGCGGGCGCGACGCCGGCCGTTCGAGCAGCCCGCTGCTGGTGCTGTACCTGTCGTTGGGCGGTCTGGCGTTCGCGGTGCTCCAGTCGCTGGTCGCCCCGGCACTGGGGACCATCGGGCGCGACCTGGGCGTCTCGACGTCCAGCAGCAGTTGGATCATCACGGCCTACCTGCTCTCCGCCTCGGTCCTGACGCCGATCCTCGGCCGCTACGGCGACATGGTCGGCAAGCGCAAGGTCCTCATCGGCGTCCTCGCCGCCCTGGCCGTCGGCACCGCGCTGGCCGCCCTGTCCCCGAACCTGACCGTGCTCATCGTCGCCCGCGCGCTCCAGGGCGCGGCGGGCGCGATCCTGCCGCTGTCGATCGGCATCGTCCGCGACTCGATGGCGCGGGAGAAGGTCGGCGTCACCGTCGGCCTGCTCTCGGCGATCTTCGGCATCGGCGCCGGTGTCGGCATCGTCGCCGCGGGCCCGATCGTGGAGAACCTGTCCTGGCACTGGCTGTTCTGGCTCCCGCTGGTCCTGGTCGTCATCGCCCTGCTCGGCGCGGTCTTCGGGATGAAGGAGACGCCGGTGCGCGCTCCGGGGCGCCTCGACGTGCTCGGCGCGGGCATCCTGTCGGTCGGGTTGGTCTCCCTGCTCCTCGCGATCAGCAAGGGGCAGGCGTGGGGCTGGGGCGACGCGAAGACCCTCGGGCTGCTCGCGCTCGGTGTGCTCGCGCTGGTCGTGTTCGTCGTGGTCGAACTGCGGGTCGAGGACCCACTGATCGACATGAGCCTGATGAGGATCCGGGGTGTGTGGGCCACCGACGTGGTCGCCCTGGCCCTCGGCTTCGCCATGTTCGGCACGTTCGTCCTGATCCCGACGCTGCTGCAACTGCCCGCGGCGACCGGGGTCGGGTTCGGCAAGTCGGTGTCGCAGGCG
>DATMCA010001510.1:0-3778 GCA_035559015.1 Umezawaea sp.
CACCAACGGCGGCGAGATCAGGCCGCTGATCACGGTGTTCGCGCCGGACTCGCCGACCGGCCCCGGCCCGTGCATCTGGAACGAGCAGCTCATCCGGTACGCCGGGTACTCCGACGGGCTCGGCGACCCGCGCTACGCCGCGTTCACCGACGCCGTGCGGGGCATGGGCTGGCGGGCGCCCGCCGACCGCGGCCGGTTCGACGTGCTGCCGCTCGTCGTGGAGACCTCGCACGAGGGCCCGCGGCTGTTCACCCTGCCGCCCGAGGTGGTGCACGAGGTGCCCATCGAGCACCCCGACCTGCCGTGGTTCGCCCAGCTCGGCCTGCGCTGGCACGCGGTGCCGGTGATCGGAAACATGCGCCTGTCCATCGGCGGCATCACCTACCCCGCCGCACCGTTCAACTCGTGGTTCGTCGGCTCCGAGATCGGCACCCGCAGCCTCGCCGACGAGCACGGCTACGCCGCCGCCAAGCCCGTCGCGCAAGCGCTTGGCCTCGACACCAGCTCCGAGCGCACGCTGTGGCGCGACCGGGCCGTCGTCGAGCTGAACCGCGCGGTGCTGCACTCGTTCGACCGCGCGGAGGTCACCGTGACCGACCACCACGCCGAATCGCTGCACCGGCTGTCGTGGCTGCGCGGCAGGCAGCGGCACACCGGCAACCGCCCGACCTTCCGCCTCGACCCCGGCGCGGCGCAAAGGGCGCGCACCGGTGGCCCGGCACGATTTTCCGGAACGGACGCGGAAACCACCCAGCCGCAATCCCCAGGCCGATTGGCAGAACTCCTGAAGCACCACCAGGATCGCTCCAGCGGCCTGCACTCCACCGAGTCCGACTAATTACACGCCGGTAATTCCGATATTTTTCCTCAGCGCTGCGAGTCCACCATCACGCCTGATAGGGCCATCAGGACGAGAACCAGCAGACCCAGAACCGCACCGAACCAAGTAGCGACAACCGTGAACATGACGTCCTCCGTTTTCCCCGACTTCCACCTCTCCAGAGTCGCTGTCCGGGACGTCATCCGACATCGGCCACCGGGGTATTTTCCGGTGACCGGGGGTCAGCCTTACGGCTGATGCGACACCCGACCGGAGTCGGACGCGCCGTCAGCCCGCAGGACCTAGGTTGTGCACGTGGAGAGCACCAACCTGAGCTGGCGGACGATGGCCAGACGTCAGTGGCCCCTGGTTTGTGCCCTGCTCCTCCTGCTGGTCCTGGAGGTGGTGAGCACCGCCGACAGCGGCTCGCAGCTCTGGCAGATCCCCGGTGTGGTCGTGGTGTGCGTGATCGCGGTGCTGACGCCCCGCCGTCCGTTCGACGCGGCGCTCACCGCGGCGGCGACGATCCTGATCAGCTCGGTGCTGCTCCGGATCGGGGGCGTGGCCGTGTCCCCGCCGATCGTCAGCAAGTTGCTGGTCACCGAGGTCGCCGCGCTCATGGCGCTGATCGCCATCCTGGTCCGCGAAGCGCCCAGGTGGCGGGCCGCGATCGGCGTGGTGGTGCTGGTCGCCGTGACCGCGTCCACCGCCTGGATCCGGCCGGACTACTGGGTCGACTGGGGCGAGGGCCCCAAGACGTACGGGCCCCAGCTGTGGCCCAACGTCATCGGCGGTTCCGTGTTCCTGATCATCTCGGTCGGCACCGGTCTGTACTTCCGGTCCCGCGACCGGGAGCGCAGGCAGTCGGTCGAGGCCGAGGTGCTGGCGGCGCAGCACTCCGAGCGGATGGCACTGGCCCGCGAACTGCACGACGTGGTCGCGCACTACGTGACCAGCATCGTCGTGCACTCGCAGGCCGCCGAGGCGGTGCTGGAGCTCAACCCGGACGCCGCCCGCGAGGTCCTGCCGGTGATCACCAACAGCGGTACCGAAGCGCTCGCCGCGATGCGCAAGCTCGTCGGCACGCTTCGGGGTTCCGAACCCGCGGGCTCCGGGTCCGTCGACTCGACCAGCAACCTCGCCGCCGACGTCCGGGCCGTCACCGAGGAGTCCGGCCTCCCGGTGCACCTGGAGTTCGACCTGACCGAGCAGGTGCCACCCGAGTTCGAGCGCTCGGTGCTGCGGCTGGTCCAGGAGTCGCTGACCAACTCCCGCAAGCACGCCACCGACGTGACCAGGGTCGACGTGTCGGTGTCGGCCAAGGGGGGCGCGGTCCACATCCGCGTCGCCGACAACGGCCGCGGAACCAGGCAGGCACCCGTCGGCGGCTCCGGCGGCTACGGGCTCGTCGGCATGCGCGAACGCGTCGAACTGCTCGGCGGCACGTTCACCGCGGGCACCCGCTCCGGCGACGGCTGGGAAGTGCAGGCCCTCATCCCCATCACCCCCTGACCCCTCGTGGGCCAGGTGTTCGAAAGGCCCGACGCGTCGGGCCCCCGTGGGAGAGAAGCCAGGCGGAGCGCGGTTACCCCGCGCTGGGCACGCCGAAACCGCATCGGGCAGGATTTGAGCCATGTCCCTGCGCCTGCACGCCCCGGTGGTCCTGCCCTGCGATCCGACCTGCGGCGTTCTGCGGGACGCCGTGGTCGACCTGTCCGACGACGGCCGGATCACGTACACCGGTCCGGCCGCCACCGCGCCCGCGTTCGACGGCGAGGTGCGGAAGCTGACCGGCATCCTCATGCCGGGTCTCGTCAACACCCACGCCCACAGCCCGATGACCGTGCTCCGCGGCCTCGGCGGCGACCTGCCGCTGCTGCGCTGGCTGCGCGAAGCCATGTGGCCCGCCGAGGCGAAGATGACGCCGCAGGACAGCGGCGCCGGGATGCTCCTCGGCGCGATCGAGATGCTGCGCAACGGCGTCACCACCAGCGCCGAGATGTACTTCCACGGCGAGAACCTGGTCGAGTCCGTGCTGGCCGCCGGTTCCAGGGCCGTGGTGGGCCTGGCGATCCTGGACCTGCCGGGCATGCCGTGGCGGCCGATGGCCGACGCGATCGACAAGTGGATCGACGCGGACGGCCTCCGCTTCGGTCCCGGTGACCGCGTCGAACTGGGCTACGGCCCGCACTCCGCGTACATGCTCGCGCCGGACGCGCTCGGCGAGATCGCCGCCTCGGCCCGGTCGCGGGGCGCCCTCACGCAGATCCACGTCGCCGAGGCGCCGAACGAGGACGAGGCCCAGCGCGCCTCCCACGGCTCCGTGCCGAGGCTGTTGGAGCAGGCGGGCGTCCTCCAGGGCCGGGTGCTGTCCGCGCACTCGGTCCACCTCTCCCCCGAGGACATCGCGATCTACGCCGCGAACGGCGTCGGCGTCGCCCACTGCCCCGGCTCCAACACCAAGCTCGCCTCCGGCATCGCGCCCCTCCGCGCCTACCTGGACGCCGGGGTGCCCGTCGGCCTCGGCACGGACGGCCCGGCCAGCAACGACGACCTCGACCTGTTCGAGGAAGCCCGCCTCGCGGCCCTGCTGGCCAGGGTCTCGGCGATGGACGCGTCCGTGATCCGCGCGGCCGACGCCCTGCTGCTCGCCACCCGCGGCGGCGCGGCGGCGCTCGGCCGCGACGACATCGGCGTCCTCGAAGCGGGCCGCTGGGCCGACGTCGTGCACATCGACGTCGACGACCCGGCGTTCGCCACGGGGGTGGACGCGCCGGACGACCAACTGCTGGCCAACCTCGTGTGGGCGTCCGGCTCCCGGCGCGTGCTGGACGTGTGGGTCGCGGGCGAGCAGGTCGTCGCGGGCGGCGAGAGCACGAAGGTCGACCGGTCCGAGGCCCAGGCGGCCGTCGGCGCCGTGTCGGCCCGACTGCGGGCGTGACCTGCGGGGCCCTTCGA
>DATMCA010001511.1:0-20854 GCA_035559015.1 Umezawaea sp.
CCTGGACCCAGGCCACGAAGTCCGGCACGGAGAGGCCGGACGGCGGCCGTCCCACGTAGGGCAGGGCGTACAGCGGGGTGTTGGGTTCGCCGCGCCAGCTCTCCGCCAGCGTGCCGAGGTCGACCGCGTCGAAGCCGAGGACGTCCAGCAGGTCGGCCACCTCCCGCTTGGCTGCCGGGTCGTCCCCGGACAGCGGCAGGGCGGTGCGGTCGGGGGCGCCCGCCGGGCGGTGCAGGTCCAGCAGCTGCTTGGGACCGATGTTGTGCAGCGCCTTCACCACCCGCGCGCCGGCGAGGTGGCGCTGCACCAGTTCGCTGGAGGTCAGCTCGTCGTCGTCGAGCTCCGCGACGCTCCACTCCGGACTCGGGACGTAGTTCATCGGGTCGACCACGGTCTTGCCCGCGAGCTCCGCGCGGGGCAGTCGCTCGTGGACGGACAGCGGCACGGACGCGACGACCAGGTCGGCCGCGCGCGCCGCCTCGGCCGGGGTGGCCGCGCGGGCTCGTGGGCCCAGTTCGGCGACGAGGGCGGTCAACGCCTCCGGGCCGCGTGAGTTGCTCAGGACGACGTGGAGACCGGCGTCGACGGCGCGGCGGGCGACACCCGCACCGACCGATCCGGTGCCGATGAGACCGAGGGTTGTGCTCACTTCTGCTCTCCGTTCACTCCGGTGGTTCGCTCCCATCACAACCGCGGTGGCCGTCCCGAACAACGAGCGAACTCGACCGGCAGCGATCACGTCCTGTGATAGATCTGGAGGGGTGGAACTGCGGGCTCTGCACTACTTCGTGACCGTCGCCGAAGAACTGCACTTCGGCCGCGCGGCGGACCGGCTGCGGATCGTGCAGTCCGCGGTGAGCCAGCAGATCGCCCGGCTGGAGCGCGAGCTCGGCGTGCGCCTGCTCGACCGCACCTCACGCCGGGTGCGGCTCACCGCGGCGGGCGAACGGGTGCTCGCGGCGGCCCGCGAGACCCTGGCCGCGGCGGCGCGGGTGCGGGTGGTCGCCGGAGAACCGGCGGCCGCGCTGCGGATCGGGGTGGCGTCCTGCGTCACCCCGCGGCTCGACCGTGCGCTGGCCCGCATGAGGGACGGCGCCCGGCCGGCCGAGCCGGAACTGGTCGACCTGCCGGTGACCGCCCGCCTCGACGCCGTGCGCGACGGCGAACTGGACCTGGCGCTGGTCCGCGGCGCCGTCACGTCCACGGCGGTGACGGTGGTGCGCGCCTGGTCCGAACCCCTGCACGTGGTGCTGTCCCGCGACCACCCCGCCGCCGACAAGCCCGTGGTCGGCCTGGACGACCTCGACCCGTGCGGCCTGCGGCTCCCCGCCCGTGACGGCGACCCGCCGCTGCACGACGCGATCCTCGCCGCCCTGCCCCTCGCCCCGTCGCGACCGGCCGCCGGGGACCTGCTCAACGTGCTGTTCGACGTGGGCCGGGACCCGGCGGGCTGGACGCTGCTGCCCGCCGAGCAGATCGCCGGATCCCGTTCCGACCGGGTGGCGCAGGTGCCGCTCGCCCCGCCGATGTCCGTCGACTGCCACGTCGTGACGTCCCTCGCCACGCCGGCGACGTGCGTGTCGTCCTACCTCGCCGCGTTCGCGGACTGAGCGCCGGGCGCCGTCAGCACGTCCACGTTCCGCTCCCGCCACCGGGCGGACGCCTCGGCGTCGTCGGTCACGACCAGGTCGATCCGGTCGGGCGTCAGCACGAGGTGGGGTTCGACGTGGCCGTGCTTGGTGACGTCGGCGAGCACCGCGGTGCGCCGGGACGCCTCCGCCATGGCGGTCTTGACGTCGGCGTCGGCGGGGTTCACCGACGTGGCCCCCACGTCCGGGTCCAGGGCGCACGCGCCGAGCACCGCCCAGTCGGCGCGGTGGCGGCCGAGGGAGCGCACGGCCGCCGAGCCCGTGAGGATGCGCGAGTCGCGGTCCCACTGGCCGCCGGTGAGGGTGAGGTCGACGTCGGGGTCGGCGTCGAAGACCCGTGCGATGTCGAGCGAGTTCGTCACCACCGTCACCGGACGGACCTCCAGCGCCGTCGCGAACGCCAGCACCGTCGAGCCGCCGTCCAGCATCAGCACGTCACCCGGCCGCACCACGGCCACCGCCGCCTCCGCGATGGCCTTCTTCGCCGCCGCGGCCACGTCGGCCCTGGTCGTCCAGCCCATCCGGGCCGTGTCCAGCAGCACCGCGCCGCCGTGGGTCTTGTGCAGGTGACCCGCCTCGGACAGCGCCCGCAGGTCCCTGCGCACGGTGTCCTCGGAGACGTCCAGCAGGACCGCCAGCGCGGCGACCTCCACCCGTCCGCGCTGCCGCAGTTCGGCCAGGATCCGCGCCTGGCGTTCCTGTGCGAAGGCCTGTGCCACTCCCGCTCCTCTCCTTGACTCTGCCGAAGTATGCATGATTGTGTGCTTGTTCATGCGGGAATCTGCCGATTTGATCCGGCTGGCGGTGACCGGGGCGGTGGGTTTCCTGGCGCTGGGGGCGTTCGCCAGCGTCGTGGGACCGACCACGCCCGGATTGCGGGCCCAGTTCGGCCTGGACACGTCCCAGGGGGCCTGGCTGCTGGCCGCGTTCTCGGCGGGATCGGCGCTGGGCGTCGTCGCCGCGGGCCTCGCGCGCCGCCGTCGTCGTCCGGCGTTCCTGCTCGGCGCGGGTGCGGCGCTGATGGCCGTCGGGGCCGTTGCGTTGCCGCTGGCGCCGGGGACGGGGGTGGCCGTGGTCTGCCTGCTGGTCGCGGGCACGGGTTTCGGCGCGGTGGACATCGTCCTCAACCTCACGCTGGCCACGTCGTTCGGCTCGCGCGGCGGGGCGGTCCTCACGGCCCTGAGTGCCGCGTTCGGCCTGGGCGCGGTCGTGACGCCCGTGGTGGTCGGGTGGACGCCGACGGATCCGCTGGTGCCCTACTGGGGCTGTGCCGCCGTGGCCGTGGCGCTCCTGTGCCTCACCACGGGACTCCGCCTCCCGCCCGCGCCCACCGCGACGACCTCCTCGGCCCGCCGCTCCGCTCTGGTCGTGCCCGCGCTGGCCCTGGTGCTGCTCTGCTACGTCGCCGTGGAGGCCTCGACCGCGGGCTGGGCCACCACGCACCTGGCCGGCTTCCTGACCGCGGGCCAGGCGTCCGGCGCCGTGGCCGTGTTCTGGCTGGGCCTGGCCGTCGGCCGCCTCACCGCCGCCCCACTGCTCCTCCGCCACGACCCCGGCGTCCTCGTGGTCACCTGCTCGCTCGCCGGCGCGGCCACTGCGGCCCTCGCCTCCCACGCCCCCTGGGCGGTCCTCGCCTACGGCCTCACCGGCCTGACCATCGCCCCGATCTTCCCCGCCGCCATCGCCTGGCACACCACCCGCGTACCAACCGGCCGCGGCGCCACCCTCATCTTCACCGCAGCCCTCGCCGGCCCCCTGCCGGCGTCCCCGCTGATCGGCCTGCTGACCCACGAGGCCGGCGTCGGAGCCATCCCGTGGGCGCTGAGCGGCCTGGCCCTGCTCACCGCAGGCCTCGCCTTCACCACCCGCCGATTCCACGACGAGGTACCGCTCACCACGCTTCCAGTGCCGCGGTGAGCGCCTGCCTCAGACGCCCACCCGGCTCCAGGTCCACAAGACCGGCAACGTCCCGCGCGGCAGCTTGGGACCCGATCTCGCCCGTTCGTCGTCTGGGCCTCAGATGAGCGATCGGGACTACCTCCGCATCGCGGCGGTCATCCAATCGTGGACGCGGGAATTCTCCGTTTCCAGGACACCGGCAGGCCAGTAACAGGTCAGTTCGCGGCAAGCACCTGACGAGATGTGGTGATTCCTCGAATAACACCTGGTGAGGAGGAGTGCGCGGCGGCTCGATCCTGCGGCCGGTCGGTGTCGTCCCTGTTCACGACGGTCTTGAGGCGGTCGGGCCGGGACGGAGAACGATCAAGTCGGGACCTCGGACGATCAAGTCGGGACGATGGATGAATTGATCGGGACTCGGGAAAGTCATTTCGAAATGGCGTCCGGGGGCTCGATTTCATCTTCTTCGTCCCGACCATTGCATCGTCCACGACCGGTGGGCAATGTTGTTCGCCAAGTGGTGGTGAGCGCAGTTCGACCGCGGGGGCGGCACCCCCGCGGAGGCGGTCACCGCGACCAGGTCTGGGCCTCGGCATTTCAAGTGATCGGAGGCGAGCGATGCTCGCACTGCTGTTAGTCAGGGCACTGACCGTGCCGTTTCCGGGTGTGGTCGGGCGGACACGTCCGCGTGTCCTCAGGTCGTGCTCGACCACGGTGGTCGACTTCATCGACCACCGGGTGCGCGCGGCGCTGCTGTTCACCGTCGTGTTCACCGTGATCACGTCGATCCTGCTGGTGGTGCTGGTGCGGATGGACCTGCACCCGCTGCTCGCGGTCGAGGTCGTCGCCGCGATCGGGATGCTCGCCGCGCACGTCGCCGCCAAGACCATCGACGGATCCGTCGGCACGACCGCCCTCTCCGCGGGCTGACATGGGGCGAAGGGAGAACCCGCTGCCCCGGTCCGGCAAACCCGTGGTCGCGCTCGCGGCGCACCTGCGGGAACTGCGGATCAAGGCCGACCTCACCTACACCGGTATGGCGGCAACGGTCACGGCCGCGGCCTCGGCGCTGTCCGAGGCCGCGGCGGGGCGGGTGCTGCCCCGGTTGGGCACCGTGCGCGACTACGTGCGCGCCTGCCGCGGAACGGCCGCCGACCTGGCCCGCGCCGAGCACCTGTGGCGCGAGGCCAAGCACCACGCCAAGGGCACGCGCGCGGCCGGGACGCCCGATCCCACGACGGTGCAGACCGCGCGGCAGTTCACCGGCGCGCTGAACGCGTTGATCGAGGAGGCGGGCTTCTTCGGTGTGCGCGCCATCGAGAGCGCCACCGGTGAGATCGGGCGTCGGATACCTCGCAACACCATGTCCCAGTGGCTGCGGCGGAACGACCAGGTCATGTCCGCCGCGATGCTCGACACCCTGCTCACCGTCTGCGAGGTCGACTCCAGGCAGCGCGCGGAGTGGGAGCAGGCCCGTACTCGTGCGGCCCTCGTCGTGGCGGGCCTGCGCACCCCGGCCACCTTCGACGCGGTGTCGACCCCGCCCGTGCTCACGGTCGTCCCGCCTCTCGACACCGGTGAGCCGAACCGGAGCGCCCTGTCGTTGACGGCCGAGCTGAAAGCGCTGTGCCGGGGTCGGGGGGTGCAGACGCCGGGGCTCGACCGGCAGGTCGGCCCCGCCCTGCGCGAAGCGTGCGGCATCGACGAGTCCGACGGTGCCGACGGGGTCCGGGAAAAGGTCCGCGCCTGGGTGTCGGCCCTGGTCGGCGGGTTTCCCGACGATCTCCGGCTCGCCGTCACGACACCGCTGGCGCTGCACGACGAGGCGCAGCACGCTTTCCTGGCACACCGGGTCCAGTGGTTGGCGGACCGGACCGGTCGCGACTCGCGCACGACTCGAAGGCGCGTCGACGAAGGGCTGGCCCGGCTCGTGGAGGCCGCCGAGCTGGGGCGGTCGGCACGCTCGCCCAAGCCGCCCACCGTGGACGACGGGTGGCGCACCTGCGCGTTCGAGGCCCTGCTGCGCCTGGACGGCAAGTCGCCCACGTGCACCGAGCGGCGCACCATCCGGGCTGATCGGGACGGCGTCGACAGGATCACCTGGTCCATGACGCTCCCCCCGGCAGCGCCGGACGCCCGACCGGGCAACCTCGACGTCCGGGTCCTGCAGGGGGTCGAGCTGATCTCGTCCGAGCGCCGGTCATCACGCCGCTTCGTGCTGCACCTGCGCCTCCCCCGCGCGCTCGCCGCCGGTCAGACGCACCAGTTCTCGCTGGAGGTGGGGATTCCCAACGGACAGCCGATGCGTCCCACCTACACCTTCTGGCCGGAGCGGGCTTGCGAGCGGTTCCGGCTCGCGATCCGCTTCTCCCACGCCGAACCTCCCGCCTCCGTTTGGCGGACCGAAGGCGCGTACCCGGGGGACACCGATGACGTGGTCGAGAGCGAGGACCTGCTGGCGGTGAACGACATCGGCGAGGTCGAGGTGTCGTTCGAGAACCTCGAGGAGCACCGCGGGTACGGGGTGCAGTGGCGGCCGGGGAACCAGGACCTGCCTGCTCCCGTTCCTCTGCGCACCGCGCCGCTCCCGAGCCCAGGCGGCGCGCGTGCCGTCTCCGGCGGCTAGGCCACGAGGTGTTCCGCCGGGAGCGAAACGTTTGCTTCGTCGTACCCGGCGGATGTCAGGATGAGGTTATGGCGGACATCCTTCCCTTCCACCAGAAGCGTTCCTCCACAGCGGACCGGGAGCCCGAGCCGTTGTGGCGTGAGGTGTTGGGGCGCAGTTTGCGGTCGGCTCGGGAGGAGCAAGGGGGGCGGCTCGTGGATGTCGCGGAGCGGGCCGGGATTTCGCCGCAGTACCTGTCGGAGATCGAGCGCGGTCGGAAAGAGCCGTCCAGTGAGATGATCGCCGCCGTGACGGGTGCGCTGGGGGTCGAGTTGGCCGATCTGCTCGTCGGGATCGCGGGGGTCGTGCGGCAGCGGCACGGCGCGGGTCCCGTTGCGCGGCAGCGGCCATCGGGACCCGTGCTCATGGCCGCCTGACGGTCAGGGGCGCCGGTCCAGGACCTGGTCCGCCAGCCCGTAGGCGACGGCGCCCGGCGCGTCGAACACGCGGTCCCGGTCCGTGTCGTGCCGGAGGTCCGAGATGTCACGGCCGGTGTGCTTCGAGAGGATCTCCTCCAACTGGGTGCGCACCCGGACGACCTCGTCGGCCTGGAGGATGAGGTCCGGGATGGTGCCGCGGCCCTGCGCCGCGGGCTGGTGCAGCACGACCCTGGTGTGCGGCAGCACGAAGCGGTGTCCCGGCGCGCCCGCGGCGAGCAGCACCGCGCCGGCCGCGACGGCCTGGCCGACGCAGGTCGTGGCCACGGGTGCCTTGATGAAGCACATGGTGTCGTAGAGCGCGAGCATGGCGGACGGGTCGCCGCCCTCGGAGTTGATGTAGAGGTTGATCTCCCGCTCCGGGCTGTCCGCCTCCAGGAACAGCAGTTGGGCGATCAACGCGTTCGCCACGCCGGAGTCGATGGCGGTGCCGAGGTAGACGACCCGCTCCGACAGCAGGTGCGAGTAGACGTCCATGATCCGCTCGCCGCCGGAGTTGCGGGTGATGACGTTCGGGATCGTGTACGTGCTCATGCGCGGACTCCCATCGAGCCGAGGCCCAGACCGTGGGCGCGCACGGGCACGACCTGGTCGAGGCCGGTGACGACGTGGTCGATGAAGCCGTACTCGCGGGCCTGCTCCGTGGTGAACCAGCGGTCGTGCAGCGAGTCGGTGAAGATCCGGTCGATCGGCTGGCCGGTGTCCTCGGCGATGAGCCCGAGCACGGTGTCCCTGGTGTGCCGCAGGTCGTCCGCCTGCACCTCCACCTCGACCGCCGAGCCGCCGATCCCCGCCGAACCCTGGTGCATCAGGATCCTGGCGTGGGGGAGGGCGAAGCGCTTGCCCGGTGTGCCCGCGGACAGCAGGAACTGCCCCGCGCTGCACGCCAGCCCCAGCGCGAGGGTGGCCACGTCGCACGGCACGAGCCGCATCACGTCGCGGATGGCCAGCATCGACGGGACCGAACCGCCCGGCGAGTGGATCCACAGCGCGATGTCCTTCACGGGGTCGTCGCTCGCGAGGGACAGCAGTTGGGTGGCCAGCACCGTCCCGTTGTCGTCGTCGAGAACACCGTCGAGGACCAGCACGCGCTGGCTGAGGAACCGTTCTCGGAGTCGGTGGTCGAACAGCGGCTGCTTCTCGTTCGTCATGCCCCGACCATGCCGCGCCACCGGTGCCGCTCGCCGCTTTCTCCGCTGTGAGCAGATCAGCTCTCAGCAGGACGGCATGGTCCACTGTGGACGCTGCTACCGCCCGACAGCCCGTTCCTTCAGCGCGGCCAGTGCTCCGGCGTCGTGGTGCGTGCCGCCGCGGACGACCCCACTGATCGTGCGCAGGTTGGCGACCGAGGCGGTGGGGTCGCCGTCGAGCAGGACGAGGTCGGCCTCCTTGCCCACCTCGACGGTGCCCGCGTCCTCCTCCCGGCCGAGGAAGCGGGCCGGGTCGGTGGTGGCCGTCCGCAGGATCCGCAGCGGGCCGAGGCCCGCCTCGGCGAGCAGGTCGAACTCGTCGTGCAGCGAGACGCCCGCCACCACCCAGGCCGCGCCGACGGCGTCCGTGCCCGCCAGCAGCGGCGCGCCCTCCTCGTCCAGGATCTTCACCACGCGCAGTTGCAGTGCGAACTGCGCGGCGAAGACGGCGTGCTGGGCGTCGTCGAACTTCTCGCGGAACGCGGCGGCGGCTCCGTTCCACGCCTTGCGCTCCGCGGCGGTGGCGTAGCGCAGGTCGGGGTCGGCCGTGAACGCCGGGTCGTCGCAGAACTGCTGGGCCTTGACGCGGATCAGCGTGGGGCAGTTCCACGTGTCGTTCGCGGCGAACCGCCGGGCCAGCTCACGGGCCTTGTCCTCGTCGAAGCTGTCGATCGCGTCCTGGACGGACCGCAGGGCGGCGGGGCTGGTCAGCTGGGTCGGGTTGATCACGATCTTCCGCAGGACCCTCTCGACGAGCCTGTCCGCGAACGGGATCTTGAACGGCGGCGCCTTGATCGGGCCGCGCTGACCGGTGGTCCGCAGGTGCTCCTCGTGGCACGAGCAGCCCGCCAGCACGCCGAGCCCCGGACCGACGTGCTCGATCGAGCGGAAGCCCGCGTCGGACGCGGCCCGCACGTCGACGCCCGCGGGCAGGTGGCCCGCCACCGGGACGCCCAGCCGGTCGGCCTCGGCCTGGACGGCGAAGTAGACCTCGGGGGTGATCAGGGCCGCCTTGATGAAGTCGGCGCCGTCGCGGACCTGGCGCCGCACCTCCTCGACCGCCGTGGCGGGCTTGCCCGCGTTGACCGGCGTGAGCACCGAGCCGGGCGTGGCGAGCAGTCGCGGTGCCTGGTCGGTGGACGGGCGGTCCCGGCGTCGGCGCAGCAGCGCGGGGGTGCCGCTCATCTGCCGGTACCCGGTGATGCCGAAGGCGAGCATGAGCCCCAGTTCGTGAGCGGGGTCGTCGAGGTTGAGCGGGTGGGCGTGCATGTCCACGAGTCCGGGCACGACGAAGCGGTCCCGGCCGTCGACGGTCGTCGGGTCGCCGTCCGGCCCGGTCGTGGCGCCGATCTCGGTGATCCGCCCGTCGGCGATCCGGAGGTCCTGGTGGGCGGTGACCGAGCCGTCGCGCGGGTCGACGACGGCGACGTTGGCGATGCGGTACATCGTGAGCCTCCAGGACTCATAGTGAACAGATTTGTTCACTATAGCCACGGGCGGTCATGATGGTGGGGTGACCCCGCAACCCGCGACCCGTCGCCGAGGCAGCGCGCTGACCGAGGCGATCTACCTCGCCACGCTGGAGGAGCTGGCCCGCACGAGCTTCGCCGAGCTGTCCTTCGACAGGATCGCGACGGCCGCGGGCACCGGGAAGGCGGCGCTGTACCGGCGCTGGTCCACCCCGGACGAGCTGGTGCTGGCCGCGCTCACCGACCCCGCGACCGGCTTCGGGCATCCCCCCGTCCTGCCGCGCACGGGTTCGCTGCGCACCGACCTGATCACCCTGCTCACCCACTTCGTGCACGCCCTCGACGAGCCGCGCGGACGAGCCCTGCGGCCGCTGCTCGCCTACCGCCACCAGCACCCCGAGCTGTTCGAGCAGGTCTGGGAATCGGTGATCCGGCCGGCGCAGGAGGTGCTGCTCGGGGTGATGGGAGAGGCGGTCGACCGGGGTGAGGCCGATCCCGCGCGGGTCACCGAGCGGACCGCCGAGGTCGGACCTCGCATGCTCCTCGTGCAGGCGTGGCGCACGGACTCCGTCGGCGACGACGAGGTGACGGCGGTCGTCGACGAGGTCCTCGTCCCGCTGCTGTCCGTCCGGTAGTCGGCCCTAGGCCTGCCGCAGGTCCTTGCCCGACACCGGCGCGGTCTTCCGGGTCGCGTGCAGGGATCCGAGGAGCTGGAGGCGTTCGGCGTCCGCGGAGCCGGGTTCGGCGGTGTAGACGAGGAGCGCCGGGCCGGGGCTGCCGGGCAGGGGGTAGGTGTCCCACGTGAGGGTGATCTCGCCGACCTCCGGGTGCCGGAACACCTTGCGCCCGTGGACGGCCGCGCGCACCTCGTGCCGGGCCCAGAGCCTGCGGAAGTCCGCGCTCTGGATGCTCAGCTCGCCGATGATCGTCGTGGCGCGGGGGTGGGTCGGGTCGACGGCGACGGCCGCCCGCAGCATGCCGATGTACTCCAGGGCGAAGCTCTCCCAGTCCGGGCAGCGCAGCCGCGCCTCGGGGAACCGGAACAGCGCGGTGAGCATGTTGCGCTCACCGGGGGGAAAGTCGTCGGGGTCGCCCAGCAGCGCTTCGGCGAGCGGGTTCCAGGCGAGCACGTCGAGGTGGCGGCCGAGCACCAGGGCCGGGGTGGCCATGACGTGCAGCAGGTGCCGGGTGCTGTTCGGCACGCGTTCCGGGCCTCGGCGCGGCCGGGGTGGCGTGGACCGCCGTGCGGCGCGGGCGAGGGTGAACAGGTGCCCGCGTTCGTCGTCGTCGAGCAGCAGGGCGGTGGCCAGGGCGTCGAGGACGTCGTCGGACGGCCTGAGGTCGCGCCCCTGCTCCATCCGCTGGTAGTAGTCGCTGCTCAGCCCGGCCAGCAGCGCCAGCTCCTCCCGGCGCAGACCGGTCACCTTGCGCCGGCCGCCCGGTTCCAGCCCGACGTCCTGCGGGCGCAGCCGGTTCCGCCGGGCGCGGAGGAAGTCGCCCAGCTCGCGGGCGTACGGGGTCATGCCTTCGAGTATGCGGTTCGTCCCGCCGCCGAAGGTAGGTCCGTCAGTCCTAGGGACTCGCGTGCGACGGAGTCGCGCCGGTGCGCCGCGATCCTTGCCGGACATCCCTCCCGACACGTCCCAGGAGCTGCGCCATGACCGATCGGAACCTCAGCGGCATCCCCGACCAGCAGGGCCGGGTGGCCGTCGTGACGGGTGCGAACTCGGGCCTCGGCCTGGTCACCGCGACCGAACTCGCCCGACGGGGGGCGAAGGTCGTGCTCGCCGTGCGGGACACCGCCGCCGGACGGCGCGCGGCGGCGACGATCCGCGACTCGCACCCGCGGGCCGACCTCGACGTGCGCGAGCTGGACCTGGCCTCGCTGTCGTCGGTCCGGGCGTTCGCGAAGGAGCTGACCGCCGACTTCGCGGCCGTCGACCTGCTGATCAACAACGCGGGCGTGGTCCTCCTCGGGCCCGCCCGCACGACGACCGACGGGTTCGAGCTCCACTTCGGCACCAACGCGCTGGGCCCGTTCGCCCTCACCGGCCTGCTGCTCGACGCGCTGGGCCGTGCGGACGCCCCGAGGGTGGTCGGCCTCAGCTCGATCACCCACAAGAACGCCCACCTCGAATTCGACGACCTGATGTCGAGGCGGGACTTCGACGCGAGCCGCGCGTACGGCCGGTCCAAGCTCGCCGCCACCGTCCTCGCCCTCGAACTCGACCGGCGGCTGCGGGCCGCCGGGTCACCGATTTCCAGCGTCCTCGCGCACCCCGGCCTGACCAGCACCAACCTCACCCCGCGGGCGTGGCAGGACCACGGCCTGCGCGGGCGGGTCCTGGCCCGTGCGTTCCTCCTGGTCACGCAGCCGGTCGAGCGGGGCGCGCAACCTCAGCTCCACGCCGCCACCGCCCCCGGCGTGCGGGGCGGCCAGTTCTTCGGCCCCTCCGGGTTCCGGGAGGTGCGCGGCCCGCTCACCGAGGTTCGCCCCAGCGCTGAAGCCGCCGACCCCGCCGTCGGACGACGGCTGTGGGCCGTGGCCGAATCCCTGACGGACGTCACCTTCCCCTGACGCACGAGACCGGCCACCCGGCGGGCGCACATCGTCCACAAGGCCGATGTCCACCCGCCGCGCGGGGCGCCAAGCTGCTCCACGGCTCCAACCCCAGGGAGAACCCATGAGCGAGTCCTCGTCGGACCGGGCGGAGAGCGGCCTGCCGCGCTACCGGGTCGAGCTGGAGACCGACGGGATCAGGCGGGTGCACCAGGTCCGCGCGGCCTCGATCGAGGAGGCGCTGGTGAGGGTCCGCGAACCGGGACTGTGGCCGCCCGGCGGCGATCACGGGGAGTTCCGCGTGGTGGAGGTGAGCGAGGAGAACGCCTCCAGCGAGGTCCGGCACCAGCGGAACGCGCGTCGGCGGTACCTCAACACCATCGTCGAGGCCGGCCTGGCGGCGCTGGGCAAGACCGTTCCCGAGCGTCCGGACGAGGAGTTCTCCGACTTCCTGTGCGACTTCTTCACCAGGGCCGTCGTCCTGCCCGGCCGCCTCGCCTTCCCCGCCGGGGGAGCGGGGACCGATCGCCTGATGACCTCCGACGACGTGGGGAACGTGCTGGCCGGACTCCTCGTGACCCACCTCGCCCACCACGGACTGGAGGTGTCGCGGACCGCCCCGGAGTAGCAGCGGTGTCCACAGTGGACCACCTCAGGCCTTGCGGACCCGGCCCCACGGCTTGAACACCGACAGCACCATCGCGAAGGTCAGCAGCACCATGGCCGTGGTGGCGAGGAACGACACGAACCAGATGTCCTGCAACGGTTGTTCGCCGGTGCCGAGTTCGCTGATCGGCCCCAGGAACGCCACGAGCATCACGCACGCGACGACGTTGAGGACGAGCTTCACGGCGACCCACCGGTAGCGGACCAGGCCCCACTTGGTCGCCATTCCGAGCAGCAGCCCGGTGACCAGGCACACGAGCCCGGCGGCCAGGCCGGAGTACAGCAGCGGCACGACGAAGAACTGGGCCAGCGACTCGTACACGGCGGTGCGACTGTCGCCCGACCGCGCCCAGCCGATCATCACGAGCACGGTGGACACGACGTCGACACCGATCCAGGAGCCCGCCGACACGACGTGGGCGACCAGGATCGACTTGCGGAGACGGGTGGGGATGGGCCAGCGGACCCGGTTCGGGGTGGCGGGCCGGGGTGCGGTGAGGGTGCTCATGGTCGTCCGTTCTGCGTTCAGGACCGGACGAGGCCGGTCTGGTAGGCCACGACGACCAGCTGGGCGCGGTCGCGGGCGTAGAGCTTGGTCATGGCGCGGTTGACGTGGGTCTTGACGGTGAAGGGGGAGACGAAGAGCTGCGCGGCGATCTCGTCGTTGGACAGGCCGCCCGCCGCCAGCGCCACGACCTCGCGTTCCCGCTGGGTCAACAGGTCCAGGCGTTCCGGTGCGACGGGACCGGTCGTGCGCTGGGCCAGGAAGCGGCCGATCAGCGCCCTGGTCGCCTTCGGGGACAGCAGCGCCTCCCCGAGGGCCACGGTGCGGATCGCCGCCTGGAGCTCGGCCGGGTCGACGCCCTTGCCGAGGAAGCCGCTGGCACCGGCCTGGACGGCCTCGGCCACGTACTCGTCGATCTCGAACGTGGTCACCACCAACACCTTCACGCCCGCGAGGTTCTCGTCCGCGGTGATCCGGCGGGTGGCCTCCAGGCCGTCCAGCTCGGGCATCCGGATGTCCATCACCACCACGTCGGCACGGGTCGTGCGGAGCAGCGCGAGGGCCTCGCGGCCGTTGGCGGCCTCGCCGACGACCTCCAGGTCGGGCGCGGAGTCGACGAGGACCCGGAACCCGGCGCGGATGAGCGGCTGGTCGTCGGCGAGCAGGACGCGGATGGTCATGGCTTCTCCCCCAGGGGCAGGGTGACGTGGACGTGGAAGCGGGTGTCGGCCTCGACGCCCGCCCGGAGCGCGCCGCCGACCGCGCCCGCCCGTTCCCGCATGCCGACGAGCCCGAGCCCCGAACCGGCAGGCGGAACCGGGGCGCCGACGGCGTTCACCACCTCCAGCACGAGTTCCGTCGGCGTGTGGACGACGGACAGGCTCGCCGTGCCGGTGCCGTACTTGTGCGCGTTGGTCAGCGCCTCCTGCACGACCCGGTAGGCGACCAGGTCCACGGTCGGCGGCAGCGCGCGGACCTCGCCCGCCGACGTCCACCGCAGCTCCAGGCCGGAGGCGCGGAACGACTCGACGAGCTCGCCGAGCTGGGCCGTTCCGGGCGCGGGCTCGGTGGGCGTGTTCGAGTCCTCGGGCCTGCGCAGCACGCCGAGCAGGCCGCGCAGCTCGTCCAGCACGGCCCGGCTGGACCGGCGGACGTGCCCCAGCGCCTCCGCCGCGGCGGAGAGCTCGGCGGCGATCAGGAGTTCGGCGACCCCGGCCTGCACGTTGATCACCGAGATGTGGTGCGCGACCACGTCGTGCAGCTCGCGGGCGATGTGCAGCCGCTCCTCGGCGACTCGGCGGCGAGCCTCCTCCTCGCGGGTCCGTTCGGCCCGCACCGCGCGCTCCTCCACGGCCGCCAGGACCGCGCGCCTGCTCCGGACCGCTTCGCCGACCGCCGCCGCCATGCCGATCAGCGCGAAGCGTCCGACGTTCTCCCAGGTGAGACCCGACGGGCCGGCCAGCAGTGCGACCGCGGGGACCAGGAGCAGCACGGTCGGCGCCACCCTCCAGCGTTCGGTGCGGACCGCGACGGTGTAGGTCGCGATCGCCACCGGAACGAGGAACGGTTCGAGGTCGCTGCCGAGCGCCATCGCCGCCAGGAAGGCGACCTCGGTGACCGCCGACGTCCACAGCGGCCACCTCCGCCGGACCGCCAGCACCCCGACGGCCACCGCCAGCAGGCAGAGCACCGCCGGGGTCCGGACGTCCAGCGGCGTATCCGGGCCGTCGGCCGCGCTCACCGCGAGGAGGGCCGCGGCGGCGACGGTGTCCACGACCGTCGGGAACCTGCGGGCGAGGGAGCGCACGGTGGTCAGGCGTCCCGGCCGCGGAGCAGCACCGCGGCGAGCAGCAGCGGTCCGACCACCCAGGCGGCGAACACCACCGCGCCCGCCGAGGAGCCGAGCAGGCCCGGTGCGGGCACGACGGAGGTGAACGCCTCGCTCGCCCTGGAGGGCAGGTACTTCAGGGCGTTGTCCCGCCAGGAGGACGGCAGCAGCAGACCGCCGAGCCCCGGCAGCAGGAACACCAGGACGACCAGCGTGGAGATCGCGCCTGCCGTGCTGCGCAGGATCGAGCCGAGGGCGACCCCGATGACCGCGACACCGGTCATCGTGACGGCGGACCCGACGAGCGCCGCCAGGACACCCGGATCACCGATGGCGGCCGTGGGCAGCTTCGCGGCGCCCATGACGGCCTGACCGCCGAGGAACACGGTGAACGACACCGCGAGCATCGCCGGGAACACGGTCCCGACGACGACGGCGACCTTGCCGAGGAGCACCGGGGTCCGGGACGGCACGGCGGTCAGCGTCGACCTGATCATGCCCGTGGAGTACTCGTTCGATACCACCAGGACGCCGAGCACGCCGATGACGAGCTGCGCGAACATGACGCCGCTCAACGTGATGCCGGTCGGGTCCGTCACGCCGTTCGCGCCGTCGGAGTCGCTGCCGACCGTCGACGCGAAGATCAGGCCGGTCACGAGCATCATCAGCGCGCCGCCGAGCACCGTCAGGCCGCTGGAGCGCACCGACCGCAGCTTCACCCACTCGCCGCGCACCACGCCGCCGAAGGTGAGGCGGGACTTCGCGGCCACCGGCCGGTCGATCGTCGTGGCGCTCATCAGGCGGCCTCCCGCGTGCTCGTGCCCCGGTACTCGACGGCGTCACGGGTCAGCTCCGTGTAGGCCTCCTCCAGCGAAGCCCGCTGCGGAGTCAGCTCGAACAGCGGGATCCCGCCCGCCAGCGCGCGGGTGCCGATGTCCTCGGTGGACAGTCCGGTCACGTCGACGACGCCGTCGCCGAGCGAGGTGATCCGCACCCCGTCACCCTGGAGGGCGGCGACCAGGTCGGAGGTCCGCGGCGAGCGGACGTGCACCCCGCGCCGGGTCGAGGCGATCAGGTCGGCCACCGGCACGTCGGCGACGAGCTTCCCGCGGCCGACCACGACCAGGTGTTCGGCCGTCATCGCCATCTCGCTCATCAGGTGCGAGGACACGAACACCGTCCGCCCCTCGGTGGCCAGGTCCCTGAGCAGGTGCCGGATCCACTTGATGCCGTCCGGGTCGAGGCCGTTGACCGGCTCGTCCAGCACGACCGTGCGCGGGTCGCCCAGCAGCGCCACGCCGATGCCCAACCGCTGACCCATGCCGAGCGAGAAGTTCCCGACCCGCCGCTTCGCGACCTCGGCCAGCCCCACCACGTCGAGCACCTCGTCGACGCGCTTCGCGCCGATCCCGTGCGTGGCGCCGATGGCCAGCAGGTGGTCGCGCGCCGACCGGCCGGGGTGCACGGCCCGCGCTTCGAGCAGCACCCCGATCTCCCGCAACGGCGCCCGGTGCCCGCCGTAGGGCTTCCCGTTGACCTTGGTGCCACCCGCCGTCGGCGAGTCCAGCCCGACGAGCAGCCGCATCGTCGTCGACTTGCCCGCGCCGTTGGGCCCGAGGAACCCCGTCACGACACCCGGTCTGACCGTGAAGCTGAGCCCGTCGACCGCGGTCTTGGGCCCGTACCGCTTGGTGAGGTTCTCGACCTCGATCATCGTTCCTCCCGTGGGATCGTCGTTGTCCCGCAAGAGTCGTCGGGTCGAGGTGGGAAGGCGTCGTACGACCGCATCAACCGGCTGTACCGCGTTCGCAGTATATTCAGGGTTGTTGGGGCACAACGGGTTCTGCCGTTGCGCGTTGGTTATCCGACGGTTTACCGGAACGCACTCGCCGGCCCGTCAGGTCCTTTGAGGACGGTCGTCGTCAGTGTGCAGGCGGGCGTGGGTGTG
The DNA here is from genome assembly GCA_035559015.1 of Umezawaea sp. Lineage (GTDB taxonomy): Bacteria > Actinomycetota > Actinomycetes > Mycobacteriales > Pseudonocardiaceae > Umezawaea. Next base: position 16,817 of record DATMCA010001511.1, read on the forward strand.
CACGTCGTGCCACCCGTCCGCGTGTCGGATGGAGCCCCGCGAGGTGCCCTCGAAGGAGAACCCGAGCTTGGTGGCGACGCGGCACGACGGCCGGTTGGCCGTCGAGTGCTGGAGGAACACCCGGTGCAGGCCCAGGACGTCGAAGGTCCACCGCGTCACGGTGAGCGCCGCGCGGACGGCGACCCCCGATCCCCGTGCGTCGGGCAGCACCCAGTACGACAACTGCGCCGACCCCTCGACCAGCGAGACGGTGCGCAGTCCGACCTGCCCGACCGGCTGGTCGGCCGGGTCGACGACCGCCCAACTCGTGTCGACCTCGGCGGCCCAGTGCGCGGCCCAGCCCGTGATCCACGCGCGGGCCTCGTCGTCGCCGTCCATGCGCCGGACGTGCCAGCGCTGGATGTCGGGGCAGTCGAACGCCGCCTTCACCACCGGGGCGTCGTCCGCGCGCCACGGGCGGAGCGACAGGCGGTCGTCGACGTCGAGGTCGGGCTGGGCGAGGGCCCGCAGCGTTCCCGCGGGCAGGGCCGGTTCCACGAGGTAGGGCATCGGCCGATGCTCGCAGTGCTCGGCGAGCGGGCGGGCGAGGGCACGCCGAGCGTCGATCGCGAACTGTGAGCAATCGCACGAACACGTACGGTGGGAACCAATCGGACATTTGCTCCGTTTGGACGCACGTGGGCGGAACCGATGCCGCCCAACGGCCCAGTGGTGTGCCGGATCAGGATCGCCACCGCTCTCCCGGAGGACCCCACGTGGAACCACGCGACGCGCCCTCGACCCGACGACGATCCCGCCGCGCCGCCGTGAGCCGGTGGGTGAGGGAGGACGCCCGGTACGACCTGTCCTCGTCACTGGTCGTGTTCCTGGTGGCGATGCCCCTGTCCCTCGGCATCGCCGTGGCCTCCGACGCCCCGGTGACGGCCGGGCTCATCGCCGCGGTCGTGGGCGGTGTCGTCGCCGGGTTCCTCGGCGGCTCGCCGTTGCAGGTCAGCGGACCGGCCGCCGGGCTGACCCTGGTGGTCGCGGGGTTCGTCGCGCAGTTCGGCTGGGCCGTCACCTGCGCCATCACCGTCGCCGCGGGCCTGCTCCAGGTCGGGCTCGGGCTGAGCCGGGTCGCGCGGGTCGCGCTGGCCATCTCACCCGCGGTCGTGCACGGGATGCTCGCGGGCATCGGCGTGACGATCGCGCTCGCCCAGCTGCACGTCCTGCTCGGCGGCGCGCCGGGCACGGGGGCGTGGGAGAACCTCGTCCAGCTCCCGGCGCAGCTCCTCAGCGTGCACACGGGGGAGGCCGTCGTCGGTCTCGTGGTGCTGGCCGTGCTGCTGCTGTGGCCGTTGACGCCACCGGCGGTGCGCGCGGTCCCGGCCTCGCTCGTCGGGATCGTCGGGGCCACGCTGCTCGCCTGGGCGTTGTCGTGGGACGTGACCAGGGTCGACCTGCCCGGTTCGCTGCTCGACTCGGTCCGGCTGCCCGAGCTGCCCGGTGGTCGGTGGGGCGCGGTCGCGCTGGCGGTGTTCACGATGACCGTGATCGCGAGCGTCGAGAGCCTGCTGTCGGCGGTCGCCGTGGACAAGCTCAAGGACCGCGGCCGGGCGGCCGACCTGGACCGCGAACTGGTCGGCCAGGGTGCGGCGAACACCGTGTCGGGCCTGCTCGGCGGCCTGCCGGTCACCGGTGTCATCGTCCGCAGCTCCACCAACGTGGCCGCCGGCGCGCGCACCAGGGCGTCCACCGTCCTGCACGGCGTGTGGGTGCTGCTGTTCTCGCTGCTGCTGGTCGGCCTGATCGAGCAGGTGCCGATGGCCGCGCTGGCCGGGCTGCTGGTGTACGTCGGCATCAAACTGCTGAAGGTCGCCGACCTGCGCACGGCCCGGCGCCAGTCCGAACTGCTCGTCTACGTGACGACGGTCCTGTGCGTGGTGTTCCTCGACCTGCTGATGGGCGTGCTGATCGGGTTCGCCCTGTCGGTGGCGCTGATGCTGCGCCGGGTCGTGTGGGCGAAGCTGCGGGTCTCGCGGACCCCCGTGCCCGGCGGGCACGACCACTGGACGGTCGTCGTCGAGGGCACGCTGAGCTTCCTGTCCATCCCCAGGCTGTCGCGGGTGCTGTCCCACGTGCCCGACGGCGCTCCGGTGGACGTCGAACTCGCCGTCGACTTCCTCGACCACGCCACCTACGAGCACCTGGCGATGTGGCGCGACCAGCACGAGAAGACCGGCGGGGTCGTGCACGTCGACGAGGTGTCGGGCATCCGGAGCGGCATGACGCGCGGCGGTCCGGCGGCCGTGCTGCCGCGCTGGTTCGCCCCGTGGTCGTCCTGGCAGTCCACCGTCCCCGCCCAGCGGCACAGCGACCACGACGAGGCCGCCCGGCCGCTGGTCTCCGGCGTGCAGGAGTACCACCGCCGCTCGGCGCCGCTGCTGCGCCCGGTGTTCGAGGGCCTCTCCGACGGTCAAGAACCGCAGGCGCTGTTCCTGACCTGCGCGGACTCCCGCATCGTGCCCAACGTGATCACCAGCAGCGGCCCCGGCGACCTGTTCACCGTCCGCAACGTCGGCAACCTCGCACCCCTGGACGACGACGGCGTCGGCGCGTCCGTGCACTACGCGGTCGAGGTCCTCCGCGTCCCCGCCCTCGTCGTCTGCGGCCACTCGGGGTGCGGCGGCATGCGGGCCCTGCTCGACGGTGCCGCCGACGCCGACGACCCGGTCGGCCGCTGGCTCCGCTCCGGCCTCGACAGCCTCGCCGAACTCCGCGCGGGCCACCCCGCCGACCCGCGCGCCGGCACCGTGGCGGACCGGCTGTCCATGGTGAACGTCGCCGTCCAGGTGGCGTCGCTGGAACGGATGCCGGTCGTGCGCGACGCCGTGGCCGGAGGACGGCTGAAGGTGCTCGGCCTGTTCTTCGACATCGGCGGCGCCCGCCTGTCCCTGCTGACCGACGACCGCACGACCTTCTCGGCGCTGCCGGAGGGGGTGGACGTGCTGCACTAGTGCGGTGACCAGGGGGCGAGGAGGTCCTACGCCATCCAGCCGGCCCCGTGGTGGCGGTAGTCGGCGCTCCCGTCGACCAGTTGCCTGAGCGTGCTCTCCAGTTGCGAGAGGGGAACCGCGCCCACCCGCTCCTCCCACTCCCGGCGCAGGTCGTCGAAGATCGCCGTGCCTTCGCGGAGCATCGCCAGCCCGTGCGGGGTGACGAAGAGGCGCATGCGGCGCTTGTCCGCGGGATCGGGTTCCCGCGCCACGTAGCCGCGTTCCTCCAGGGCGGCGATGGTCTTCGCGGCGGCCTGCTTGGTGACCGACATCCGCCGTCCGAGTTCGGACGCGTTGTCCGCGCCGGACAGGATCGCCTGCAACGCGAAGTCGTGAACGGGCCGCACCTCGTCGTAGCCGCGGGCGATGAGTTCCGCGGTGGCCCGATCGGCCAAGGCGCGGAACCCGCCGAGCAGGAGCATGGCGAGGTCGGAGCCGGGGCGCGACATGGGCTCAGTTTAGGTCACCTTGACAACGACAACCTTGGTTGTCTACCGTTTGGTCAACCAAGGTTGTCTAACTGAGGAGCGCCCATGCCCGTCATCGATCCGGTCGGTGCCACGGTTCCCGGAGTCACCCACCACCTGGCGGACGTCAACGGAACACGGCTCCACTACGTCTCCGCCGGCACCTCGGGCTCTCCGGTCCTGCTGATCCACGGGTGGCCGGAGACGTGGTGGGCCTTCCGCGAGGTCATCCCCCTGCTGGCGGCGGCACACCGGGTGTTCGCCGTCGACCTCCGCGGGTTCGGCGATTCCAGCACCGCGGACGGCGACCACGACGAAGCGACGTTCGCCGAGGACCTGCACCACCTGGTGGAACACCTCGGCGTCGGCCCGGTCCACGTGCTGTGCCAGGACATCAGCGGCGGTCTCGGTTTCCGCTTCGCCTCAGCGAACCCCGATGACGTCCGCAGCTTCACCGCCGTCGAGACGACCTTGGCGGGCTACGGGCTCGAAGACCTCGCGGACGTCAACCGCGGCGGCTCGTGGCACGTCGGGTT
>DATMCA010001512.1:0-6625 GCA_035559015.1 Umezawaea sp.
ACGCGTCCTGCACCGCGTCCTCGGCGTCGACCGCGGAGCCGAGGATCCGGTACGCCACCGAGAACAGCAGGTTCCGGTGCCCGCCGAAGACCTCGTCGAGGTCGCTCATCGGGTGTACCCGCCGCCGCGCGGCCACCAGGCGCCCGCGCTCGGCACGGCCTTCAGCAACCCGAAGGCCCGCAACACCCCGGCGCTCACCACCTCCTTGTACCAGGCGGCGGGCCTGCCGGTCAGCGCGAACCGCCGAGGCGTCCCGTCCGGCCGGGTGTACTGGACCACGGCGTCGTGGCGGCCAAGGCTGACCGCCTTGCTGTAGTAGCCGAAGCGGAAGGCCTTGGGCCGCTTGCCCTCCAGTTCCCGCGCGATCGACGTGGCGGCGTGCACGGCCGTCGGCATCCCGCTCTGGCACGTGCCGTGCAGCACGCCGAACGCCTGCCGGACCGAGGCCGCGTCGCCGATGGCGTACACCTCCGGGCGGGTCACGGACCGCAGCGCCGAGTCGGTGACGACCCGCCCGCGGTCGTCCACCTCCAGCCCGGCCGCCGCCGCGAGCGGTGCCGCCCGCACCCCGCTGGTCCACAGCACGACGTCCGCGGCCTCGCCGCCGCCGTCGGCGAACACCACGGAGTCCGGCAGCACCTTCACCACCTCGACCCCGCTCCGCACGCGCACGCCGAGCCGGGCCAGCGCCGCGTCCAGGTGCGCTTTGGCCTTCGGCCCCATCGCCGCGCCCGGCTCGTCCCGGCCGATCAGCACGACGTCGAGGTCCGGGTACCGTTCGGCGATCTCGGTCGCCGACTCCACACCGGTCAACCCGCTGCCGCACACCGCGACCGTGCCGCCGGTCAGCTTCGCGGCGAGCAGTTCGGCGTCACGGGCGCTGTCCAGGGTGTGGGCGTGGTCCTCGGCTCCGGGCACGGCGGCCGTGTCGGTCACCGCGCCCAGGGCGTAGACCAGCGTGTCGTACTCCAGCACCCGCTCGTCGTCGACGCGGACGGTGCGCGCCTCGGCGTCGACCGCCGTGACCCACCCGCGGACGAACTCGACGCCCGTGCCCTCCAGCACGTCCGGCACCCGCAGCTCGACCGTGCGCTGCCCGCTCGCGGTCTGGTGCAGCCGCAGTCGTTCGGTGAACCGCTCGGCCGCGTTGACGAGCGTGATCCGCACGTCGGCGCGCCGCTTGGTGCGCGCCGCCAGGCTCACCGTCGTCATCATCCCCGTGTAGCCCGCCCCGAGAACCACGATCCTGTGCATGGCCTTGTCCCTTCTCGCTTCCTCCGACGACCACCGGACGAGGCGGAGCGCGGTGGACGTGACGTGCGGTGACCGGCGTCACAGGAGGGAGGCGAGGAGGGCGACGGCGGGGAGCACGGCGTGGTCGGTCAGGTTGCCGTAGCCCAGGACGAGGGTCGGGTCGTCCGACGGCTCGCTCCGGTAGGTGTTCAGGTCGACCAGGTGCAGGCCATCGGCCGCGGCGCGGCGCACGAGGGCCGCGATGTCCGTCGACCCGCCGAGGTGCAGCAGCAGGTGCAGGCCCGCGGCCACGCCGGTGATCCGCGAACCGGGCAGGTGGGTGGCCAGCGCGGCGACCAGGGCGTCGCGGCGGGCGCGGTAGCGCAGCCGGACCGCGCGCAGGTGCCGGTCGTAGCCGCCCTGCTCGACGAACGCGGCGAGGGCGAGCTGGTCGACCACCGGCGGCGTCGCGGCGGCCGGGTTCGCGGCGCGCACCGCGTCGGCCCACGCGGGCGGCAGGACGTGCCAGCCGATGCCCAGCGCCGGGCTGAGCGTCTTGCTCACCGACCCGAACAGCGCCACGTGCGCGGGCGCCATGCCCTGGACCGTGCCCACCGGGCGGCGGTCGTAGCGGAAGTCGGCGTCGTAGTCGTCCTCCAGGACCAGGCCGTCCACGTCGCGGGCCCACTCGACCAGCGCCGCCCGGCGGGCCGGGGCGAGCACCGTGCCGGTCGGGAACTGGTGCGCGGGCGTCACGACCACCGCGCGCGTCCCGCGCAGCCGGTCCACCCGCACGCCGTCCTCGTCGACCGGCACCGGGACCGCGGTCAGCCCGGCGGCGGCCACCGCGTCCCGCGTTCGGCCCCAGCTCGGGTCCTCGACCGCGACCGACGTGACGCCCGCGGCGGCCAGGGCCCGGCAGATCCGCGTCACGCCGTCGGTGACGCCCGAGCAGATGGTGACGTCGCGCGGGGTGGTCGAAGCGCCCCGGCAGCGCCGGAGGTACTCCGCCATCACCGCCCTCAGCCGCGGGTGTCCGCCGCCGGGTGGGACACCGAACTCGGTGTGCGGCAAGGTGATCAGGACCTCCCGCAGAGCCTCGGCCCACCGGCGGCGGGGGAACGCCCGCAGGTCCGGCAGTCCGGGCGCGAGGTCGTAGCGGGGGACCGGCGCGGCCGCGGCGGACGTCGACCGGACCGGGCGGTCCTCCGAGGGCGACCACGACACGCGGGTCGCCGCGCCGGTCCGCGCTTCGAGGTAGCCCTCGGCGACGAGCTGCGCGTAGGCCTGCGTCACCAGCCACCGCGAGCAGCCCAGGTCCGCGGCCAGCTTGCGGCTCGGCGGCAGCGCCGTCCCGACCGCCAGCACACCGTCGCGGACCGCCGACCGCAACGCCCTGGCCAGCCGTTCGTGCCGCGGCCCGACGTCCGGCCCGGACAGGTCCAGCAGCACGTCCCAGCTCAGATTGGTCTGCGATTCCGGCACGGAAACGGACCGTAGCACCGGACCGATCCCGTCCTACCGTGGTCACGTGATGAAGAGAACCGAACTGGGACGCACCGGGACCACCGTCAGCCAGGTCGCCCTGGGCTGCATGCTGATGGGCACCTACACCGACGAGCCGACCTCGTACCGGATGCTCGACACCTTCCTGGAGGCCGGTGGCGACTTCCTCGACACGGCCAACTGCTACTCGTGGTGGCACGCGGGCAGCGCGGGCGGGGAGAGCGAGGAGCTGCTGGGTCGCTGGATGGCCGCGCGCGGCAACCGCGACGACGTCTTCCTCGCCACGAAGGTCGGCGGCATCGTCACCGACGTGCCCGCCGCGCTGGTGAACGGCAAGGCGGACTGGGACATCGCGTCGAAGCACTTCGAGGGGACGGGAGCGGACGTCGTCCGCCGGGGGATCGACGCCAGCCTGCGCAGGCTCGGCACCGACCACGTCGACCTGTACTACGTCCACGTCGACGACCCGGCGACACCGCTGGAGGAGACCCTGGAGGCGCTCGACGGGGTCGTCCGCGCGGGCAAGGCCCGCCACCTCGGGTGGAGCAACGTGCGGACGTGGCGGCTGGAGCGGATCCGGCAGCTCGCCGACCGGTACGGCTGGACGGCCCCGGTCGCGGTGCAGCAGCAGCACTCCTACCTGCGGCCCGCGCCGCGCACCGACCGGGTGGGCATCGCCGGACCCGAGCTGCTGGACTACCTGACCGCCCACGACGACCTGTCGCTGGTCGCGTACTCGCCGATCCTCCAGGGGATCTACGACGACCCGGACCGCCGGGCGACCCACGGGATGTGGACCGCCTACTCGGGGACCGACTCCGAGGCCCGGCTCGCCGCGGTCGGGAAGGTCGCCGCGGACCTCGGGGTGACCGGCAACCAGGTCGCGCTGGCGTGGCTGCTGCACCAGCGGTCGCCAGGGGCCATCCCCATCGCCGGGACCCGGACGTGGGAGCAGTTCGAGGCGTTCCTGCCCGCGCTCGACGTGGAACTGGGCGAAGGGCACCTCGCGGAACTGGAGGCGGCCGGGGCCTGAAACTTCTTCGCACTCCAGGCAACCATTCCCGCCGCCCGACTGGTACCAGGTGTGTCGGATGAGCGGAGGGCCGTTTTGTGGGGGACACACCCGAGGGGTTCGAGGAGTTCGTGGCGACCGCGTCGCCACGGCTGCTGCGGACCGCGTTCCTGCTCACCAGGGACGAAGGGCACGCGGAAGACCTCCTCCAGACCGCGCTGGCGCGGGCGTGGCGGGCGTGGAGCCGGGTCAGCGGCGACCCGGAGCCGTACGTGCGGCGGATCATCGTCAACACCCACGCCACCTGGTGGCGGAGGCGGTGGCGCGGCGAGGAACCCACCGAACGGGTACCGGACCGGCCTGGTGGCGCGCCGCAGGACGCCGTCGGCGACCGCGAGTGGCTGTGGCAGGCGCTGGGCCGGCTGCCGCGCAAGCAGCGGGCGGTGCTGGTGCTGCGGTTCTACGAGGACCTGACCGAGGCGCAGACCGCCGAGCTGATGGGCTGCTCCGTCGGCACGGTGAAGAGCCAGGCGAGCCGGGCGCTCGCCAAGCTGCGCCTGGACGACGCGTTCGCCAGGGAAGGGGTGCGGCGATGAACCTGACGGATCTCACCGAGGTGCTCCGCGACCACGCCGACGTCCCCGGCGCACCTCCGGACGCCCGGCTGGCCGGTGTCCGGGCCAAGGTGACGACGACCAGGCGGCGCCGCGCCGTGGCCGGTGCCGCGTGCGTGGTCCTCGCGTTCCTCGGCGTCGTGTACGCAGTGGCACCCCAGCACGGGCGGCTGTCGGAGCCCGCGCTGCCGGTGCGGAGCTTCCCCGAGTACCAGGGCGGGACGAAGCTGGTCGCCCAGGCGTGGGCCGAGTTGCCGTCGACCAGCGCCACGGTGACGTTCGTGCCGAAGTCGCTGGACCTCCGGGTGGCCTCGCTGTGCGATATCGGCTACAACCGGTCGCTCCTGGTCCACATCACCGTCAACGGCAAGACGCTGGTCGCCGGTGGGTGCGACGGCGCTGTCACCTCCGCGGGGTGGGCCGGGCTGGGGGTCGTGGTCGGTCAGCCCTCGGTGGTGACGCTGACCGTGGACGGGGAGCAGGACCACTCGGTGACGACCGGCGCGCCCACGCTCGCCCCGCCCCCCGACGGCGTGTTCGGGATCGCCGTCGGCGAAGCGGTGCCCGTGGACGAGTACCCGCTCCCGCCGCGCCCGGCGACGTTGGAGCCCTTGACGACGTCGTTGGGGGATCCGGAGACCGCGGTGTCCGCCGACCCCGGCGATCCCACCGCGCGGAAGGAGATCACCGTCATCTGGCCCGGCGACAGGATGCTGCTCGCGCAGGTGAACACCCCCGGCAGGCTCCGGGTGCTGGTGGACGACGTCCAGGTCCTGGACTACTCGCACTGGAGCTACGAGGCGGAAGGCGCCTACAGCTTGATGTCGGACTCGTGGGCGGAGGAGCACGGGATCGCGCCGGTGGTGGGTGCTCCGGTTCGGATCACCGTGATCCCGGAACGGGTCACCGGCGACTGGGAGGTCATCGTCACCAAGAACTGATTCCTTGTCGGACCCCACTGCTAGCGTCCGCTCTCTCGACAACCTTGGGAGCGTGGATCGGTGGAAGACGGGGAGAAGGCGGCGCTGCTGCTGTTCCTGGAAGCGCAGCGCGCCAGTGTGCTGGCGATCGTGGACGGCCTCGACGAGGAGGCGCTGACCACGGCCGTGCTGCCCTCCGGCTGGACGCCGCTCGGCATGGTCGAACACCTCGGCCACGCCGAGCGGCACTGGTTCCAGGAGGTGCTCACCGGCACCGCGGCCCCCCTGCCGTGGACGGACGAGAACACGCCGCTGCGCACCACCCGGCCGCCGTCGGAGGTCTTCGCGTTCTACCGGGACCAGTGCGACCGGTCGAACGCCGCCTTCGCCGCCGCCCCGCTGTCCACGCGCCCGGTGGGCAGCCACCCGCCTCCGCTCGGCGACGAGACCACCGACCTGCGCCGGATCGCCCTGCACGTGATCGAGGAGACCGCGCGCCACGCGGGCCACCTCGACGCGGCCCGTGAACTGCTCGACGGGCGGACGGGCCTCGGGCCCCGCTAGCCCGGTTGGCATAGCATCGGGGCCGCCGAGGCGGAAGGGGACAGGTGAGCCAGGCGTCGAAGGACACGTCCGTGGCCGGTGTCGCCTTCGCGCGGTGGGGTGTGCGGCCGGAACCCGCGACGGCCCGCTACGCGGAGCCGGGGTGGCAGCACTCACCGATGCCGATCGAGCGCCGGTGCCCGACGTGCGGCGGGCAGCTGCACGGGATGTACCGCTCGCACCCGCACAAGGGCCGGCAGCAGCTCCAGGCCGCGGTCGTGTGCCCGACGTGCCCGGCCTCGTTCACCGTGCGGGAGCTGGAACTCTCGCAGCGCGCGGTGCTGGGGGAGCTGCGGCCGGAGTCCGTGGCCCGCAGGCTGCGCGAGGAAGCCCAACTCGCCGCGCTCGAAAGGCCTTCGGTCGCGGAGCGACCGAACGACGCTTCACCGCACCCGCCCACCAACGCACCTCCCGCCCCATCCCACCGCACCGCACTCCCACCACGACCTTTCCCCACGACGGCACAGCCCGCTGCCGCCGACCACACCACCGCACTCCCACCACGACCAGGCCGGACACCGACCCCCGCCCGCCCGACCCGCCCTCGACCAGCCCCGGCCTCCGCCGACCCAAACCCCCTGGACTGGGGTCCTCCCACCGATCCCGCTCTCACCAATCCCGCCCTCACTGACCTCGATCCGCTCGACTGGACCCCTCCCGCCGAGTCGACCCTCGCCGATCCCACCTTCACCGACCCAGGGCCGCTCGACTGGGCCCCTCCCGCCGAACCAACCCCC
>DATMCA010001513.1:0-4033 GCA_035559015.1 Umezawaea sp.
TGTCGACGTCGAGTCCGCGGACGGCGGCGGCGGACTCGTCCAAGCGCTTGAGCGAGGCCGGGCCGATCGGGCAGCCGGTGTCGCGGGTGGCCAGCAGCCACGGGTGGCGCAGGGCCGCGGCCCTGTTGTGCCGGGCGAGCAACCGCAACGCCTCGCGCCAGTCGGAGGGGACGTCGCCCACGAGCGTCTCCTCGACCGCGGCGTCGTGCATGAGGTCGAGGAGGTCGTCCTTGCCGCCGATGTGCGCGTAGAGGCTCATCGGCCGGGAGTTCAGCTCGGCGGCGATCCGGCGGATGGAGACGGCGTCCAGGCCCTCGTCGTCGGCGACGGCCATCGCCGCCCGGACGATCCGCTCACGCGTCAGCGGCGTGGGCTTCGGTTCGCGCTTGGCCTCGCGGAGCCAGATGGGCTGGTTGCTGCTCTGATCGGGAGGACGCGTCGTGGCCACGGGGGAAGTCTAGCGTCGGTTCCGAGACGCCGTCTGCAAGACTGATACGGTGTACGTAATCAGCTACAGCGTATCAGCAAGTGTGGAGGAGACCCGATGACGGTCATCGAGTGCTACCGGTTCGTCAACGACGACCTGACCTCGTCGAACGGGGACATGTCCTGGCGGGTCGGGGAGTGGAACAGGGTGGACGGCGCGGTCGTCTGCTGCTCGAACGGGTTGCACGCGTCGTCGACGCCGCGCGACTCCCTCCGGAACGTGCACGGGCGGCGCTGGTTCATCGCGGAGGCCCGAGGCGAGGTCTCCCACGAGGACACCAAGTTCGCCGCCGGCGAGATGCGGCTCGTCGAGGAGGTCCCGGCGGCCGTCCTGCGGCGGTTCGCCGTCGGCTGCGCGCGGCGGGCGGTCGACTACCTCGAAGAGCGGCACCCGGTGGACGCCCGGATCCTGCGCTGCGTCCAGGCCGCGGAAGGCTTCCTCGACGGCACGCTCGGCGAGGACGACCTGCTGGACGGCCGTCGGGCCGCGGGCGCCGTCATCGCCGGGGACACGGTCGTCGGTCCGGACACCGGCCGCGCCGTGGCGGCGGCGCTCTCCGCGTCCCGCGCCGCCAACGGGGACGCGGCGGCCTGGGCGGCCTCGGCGGCGGGGGCCGCGTACGCGGCTCACGTCTGCGCGGACGCCATCGGCGCGGCGGCCGACCTCGTGGCCGCGTTCGCGGGTGTGCACAACGTGGCGGCGGGCGTCGCCGCCGCGAACGCCGCGGACCGTGCCGCCGTGGCCGCTCGGACGGCCGCCTCGGCGGGTGCGGTCGCGCACGCCGCGGCGGTGGCGGCGCACAGTGGCGTGCACCCGCCGGACACCGCGGCGGACCGCTACTACGCGGCCTGGTCCGCGTACTCCGCGCACCCCGTCGACAGCCACTACCTGGAGCAGAACGCGTACCTGCTCGGGTTGATCGCCGACTCGCGCGCGTGACGCTGTCGTCAGGGCTTGTGGAACACGAGCGCGGCGTTGTGGCCGCCGAAGCCGAAGGAGTTGCTCAACGCCGCGGTGATGGGGGTGCGGCGGGGTTCCCGGCGGGTCACGTCGAGGAGCAGGTCGGGTTCCGCGTCGGTCAGGGTGGGGGTCGGCGGGGCGACGTCGTGGTGGACCGACAGGACCGTGATGAGGGCCTCCAGCGCGCCCGACGCGCCCAGCAGGTGGCCGGTCATCGACTTCGTCGCGGAGACGACCGGGGTGTCGCCCAGGACCGAGTGGATGGCCCGCGCCTCGATCATGTCGCCTCCGGGGGTGGAGGTGGCGTGCGCGTTGACGTGCACGATCTCGTGCGGGCTCAGGCCGGACGCCCGGACGGCGCCGGTCATGGCGCTGATCTGGCCGACGCCGTCCGGGTGCGGCGCGACCATGTCGTGCGCGTCGGAGGTGACGCCCGCGCCCGCCAGCACCGCGTACGGGCGGCGGCCCCGTGCGGCCGCGGTGGTGGCGCGCTCGACGACCAGCACGGCCGCGCCCTCGGCCAGCACGAACCCGTCCCGCGCCCGGTCGAACGGGCGTGAGGCGCGGGTCGGGTCGTCGTTGCGCGCCGACATCGCCCGCGCCTGCACGAACCCGGCCATCGTCAGGGGGTGGACGCAGGCCTCGGTGCCGCCCGCGATCACCACGTCCGCCCGGTCGAAGCGGATCAGGTCCAGCGCGTGGGCCAGCGCCTCGGCACCGGACGCGCAGGCGCTGGCGTTGGTCACCGCCCCGCCGCGCACGCCCAGCTCGATGCTGATCGCGGCCGCCGCGCCGTTGGGCATGTTCATCTGGATCATCCGCGGCGACACCTTGCGGTAGCCCGATTCCCGGAGCAGCTCGCCGTTGTCCAGCAGCGTGATGACACCGCCGATGCCCGTGCCCATCACCACACGGCGATCCGGGTCGGGTCCACGTCGACCGGGCCCGCGTCGTCCCAGGCCTCGCGCGCCGCGACGACGGCGGCCTGGGTCGAGCGGTCGAGGCGGCGCGCCTGGACCCGTTCCAGGGCGCTCGCCGGGTCGACCGCCATCCGGCCCGCCAGTCGGGCGGGGAGCCGCAGCGCCCACTCGTCGTCCAGCGCGACGATGCCGGACCGGCCCGCGAGCAGGCCGTCCCAGGTGTCGGGGACGGTGCCGCCCAGCGGTGTTGTCGCACCGAGTCCGGTGATCACGACGTCGGTCATGGGGTCCACATCCACGTGAGTCGGTTCGGCGGGGGTTCGCCGCCGCTGCAACGTAGACGGTCGAGGTTTCTTCATGCAACCTCGCGGGGTTTTGTGACGCAACCGCGGCGGCTAGACTGGCGCCACCATGCTGAAGAGCGACTACACCGGCCAGAACTGCTCGCTCGCCCGGTCGTTGGAGGCCGTCGGCGAGCGGTGGACGCTGGTCGTCGTCCGCGAGCTGCTGCGCAGGCCGCACCGGTTCGCCGACCTCCAGGGCAAGCTCGGCATCGCCAAGAACGTGCTGGCGAACCGCCTGGACAAGCTGGTGCGGCTCGGGATCGTCGAGAAGGTGCCGTACACCGACACGCGCGACTGGAACGACTACCGCCTGACCTGCAAGGGCCGCGACCTGTTCCCGGTCGTCACCGCGCTGATGGCGTGGGGCGACCGCTACGAGGCCCCGAACGGGCCTCCTGTGGTCTTCGAGCACGAGTGCGGTCACGCCGCGGGTCACCGGGTCGTCTGCGAACACTGCGGCGACGACGTCCGGGCCTCCGCGGTGCGCGCCGTCGCCGGTCCCGGCGCGACGGACGAGACCATCCTCGCCTGAGGCCGACCGCGGGACCGGTCGGCGTCCGAGTGGATCTTCCCCTCCTTTCCGCGTCCGGTCGATCACGACGCGTGATGGTTGAGCGGGAACAGGCATTCGGTGGAACTGGTTGGTTTCCACCGGACACCCCCGGCGCATTCCCGGATCGGTTCACCGTGAATGGTCTTCCGCCCGTCGTCGTCCCGACCTGCGGAAAGAGGCGGGAACGGTGGGGCTTGCTTCTCGGTCTATTTGTGGATCGGGATTCGGTGTAGTGAATCGGGGAGTGGTCCCCTGGTTCATTTCCGCGCCGGATCGATATGACGTCGACAGTGGAATAGACCGCCTGGTTCTGCGAAATCCATACCGTCCAGTCCTGTCCCGACGGTGGGGCTGTGGCGCGGGTGGGGGAAGTAAGGGCTGCTCCGAGGCCTCGTCAGGACGACGTAGCGGATCTTGAGCCGCTCGTAAAGATGCCCTTCCGTTGAGTGGAAAGGTGTATTCGATGAATTCGGGTTTCCATTTTCTGCTTTGCCTCTTTCGCTTTCTGTGCCAGCATGTGGACCCGTCGTCACGTCATCCAGGGCAGGCGTGGTGGTGTCGTCGTCTTAACCGGCTATCACGTCCGAGCACATCGGGAGTTCCAGCACATGATCCGTCGAAGCGGCCGACTCGCGCGGGCCCTGACCGGGCTGCTGACCGCCGTCGTCCTGCTCGCCGCGTCCGGCTGCGGTCTGCTCGGCGATCCGAGCGCCGAATCGGAGACCGCGGTCCGGGCCGCGCCGGAGAAGGCCAGGATCAAGATCGGGCT
>DATMCA010001514.1:0-11935 GCA_035559015.1 Umezawaea sp.
CGAAACCGTTCGAGTTGTTGGCCGCGGGGGCGTTCTGGAGCTCGGCCGCCTTGTCCGGCGCCAGGGAGTTGACGAGGGCGTACGTCCCCCCACCGGCGAACGCGAGTCCGGCGACGATCGCGATGACGGCACCGATCAATGTGCGCACGCTTACTCCTCAGAAGGTCCGTGAGCGGCCTGACCGCCTGAATCTACCGGCTGGTAACAGCAGCCACAATAGGCTGGTCGCGACCATCGCCAGAACGACGAGATCGCCTGCCACCACAGGGGTTCGCGGCGCTCCGGCCGGTGGCGGCGCGATCGTCCCCGGCACCCGGTAGAGGGTCAGCCACGGCCCGGACCACACCTCGCGCAGGCCACGGAGAACGGCGGGGTCGACCGAGCCGGGGGTGCCGTGCTCCACCAGCACCCAGCCGATCCCGAGCGCCCCCAGGTCGCCTTCCCGTTCCAGCGCAAGGCGAATCGTCGCGACCCGGCCGTCCTCCCCGGACACCGGTCGGCCGCCGACGTACACGACGTCGTCGATGACCACGGTCCTCGGCAGGAACCGGGGAGCCGGGTCGAGCTGGGTCCGGTCACCGTTCCAGGAGAACCGCCGGAACGCGGACATCGGCAGGGACAGCACGTCTCCCGCTCCGCCGTCCGCCTCCAGCGCGGTTCGCACGGCGCTCCAGTCGGCCGGGTAGTCGACGGCCTCCAGACGCCCCAGCCCCGCCCAGGCGAGGTCGGGCATCACAACGAGCGGGAGCAGCGCCGCCAACGCCACCAGCGCGGTCCGGTCGGCCAGGTACTTCCCCGCCGCCTCCCCGCCGAGGGCGACCCCGAGCGCGAGTGGGAGCGCCCACCACGCGACCCACTTCTGCGAGTCCCGCAGCAGACCCGCGCCGGGCACGTGCGACACCGCCCACGCCAGCACGTCACCACCGCCCGGCAGGGTGCCGAACACCGCGATCGCGACACCGACCGCGCCGAGGAGCACGAACGAGCGCGCGGGCACCGGGCCCCAGCGCGGAGCGAGGGAACGCAGTCCCACCAGTGCCACCGCGACCGACACCAGGGTGATCACCGGCAGCAGCGGCATCTCCCGGCTGCCCGGCACGACCTCGGCGTTCCAGATCCCGCCGAGGCCGAGCACGCTCGTGACCGGGGTACCCCACCCCTCGGTCCTGGCGGTGAACGCCCCGACACCGTCCGGACTGGACAGTGAACCGCCGGGGCGCAGGACGGAGGGCAGCAACCACGGCACGTTCAGCAGGACCGTGACCGGCACGGTGACCAGCATGGCTCGGCGACCCGAGCACACGACCGCGAGCACCGCGGCGATGATCCCGCCGGTCGGCGTCAGGACGGCCGGGGCGCAGGCCAGGACCAGCTTCGGCAGCGCCTTCGGTTCCCCTCGGCGGACGGCGAGCCCGGCCGCCGCGACCCACGGCAGGCAGGCGTACGCGACCAAGTACGGCCAGTGGCCCATGAACAGCCGCTCGGCCACGTACGCGCTCCACCCGTACCAGACCGCGGCGACGACCCGGATCGCGACCGACTCGGTCGGCACGAGCCTGCCCGCGCCGAGCGGACCGGCGAACAGGGCCGCCAGGAGCACGACCTTCTGCACGACGTCACCCGGCAGCAGCCCGGTCGCGAACGCCATCACCGCGTCCGCCGGGACCGACCTGGGCAGCGCCGAACCGAGGCCGAGGGCGTCGGGCACGAGCGGCTGGTCCGGCGCGAACACCATGTCGTAGTTCAGGACGAAACCGCGGCCGAGCAGCGGGGTGAGCACGAGCAGGGCGAGCCCGGCGGACACCGCGGGCAGAACGAGCCGCATCGCACCCATCGCTTCCCGTCGGCCGCCCCGACTAAGGTTCCCCGAGACCTACCCCGCGGTAACGTGAACTTAGGGGACGAAGTCGATGACGGACGCACTTCCGGCCAGGACACGCGTCGACGCGGTCGTCGTGGCGGTGGCCTTCGGCGGCACCAACGTCGCCAGCTACCTGTTCACGCTGATCGCCGCGCGGCTGCTCGCACCACCGGTCTTCGGGGAACTGGGTTCGCTGCTGGCGGTGCTGGCGGTCGGGGCGGTGCCCGCGATGGGCTTGCAGACCGTGGTCGCGCTGCGAATCGCCAGGGCGCCCGAGCAGGACCGCGGCCCGCTGGTCACGCTCGGCCTGCTGACCGGCGCCACCGTCCTGGTCACCGCGCTGGCCGCCGCGCCCCTGCTGATGGCGCTGCTGCACCTGCCGGGGCCGTGGGCGGTGCTGCTGGTCGCCTGCGCGCTCGCGCCGATCACCCTCGTGGGCCTGTGCTACGGGTTCCTCCAGGGCACGCAGCGGTTCCGGTCGATGGCTCGGCTGATCGCCACCGAGGGCGTCGGACGGGTCGGCGGCACGCTGGTGGGCCTGCTGGTGTTCCGCACGCCCGCCGGGGCGTTCGCCGGGACGGTCGTGGGGTCGGTGCTCGTCGCCCTCGCGGGCTGGGTGATCTGCGGTCGACCGGCGCCGGGCCCCCGCACCGCGGGGCACGTGCGCGACGTGCTGCACACCGCGCAGGCGCTGCTGGCGCTGGTGCTGCTGGTGAACCTGGACCTCGTGCTGGCCCGGCACAGCCTCCCGGCCCGAGCGGCGGGGGAGTACGCGGTGGGCTCGGTGATCACCAAGATCGCGTACTGGCTGCCCTACGCGATCGCCGTCGTGGTCCTGCCCAAGCTGGCCGACGAGAAGGCCCGCCGCCGGATCGTGCCGATCGCGCTGGGCGTCTGCGCCGCCGTGGACTCGGTGGTGGTGCTGGGTTGCGCGCTGTTCGGTCGCACGGTGGTGTCGCTCGTCGGCGGCTCGGCCTACGCGGCGAGCAGCCTCCCGGTGTGGCCGTTCGCCCTGGTCGGCTCGTTGCTGTCGCTCGTGCAGATCCTGCTGTACTCCAGGATCGCGGGCGCCGACCGCCGGTCCACGTCACTGACCTGGCTGGCGGTCGGGTTCGAGGTCGTGCTCGTCCTGGGCTGGTGGCACGGATCGCCGACCCAGGTCGTCGCCGGGGCCGTCACCGCCACCGCCCTGCTCGCCTGCTCCGGAGCCCTCATCGAGTTCCGGTCCCGTGTCGAACCAGTCGAGGCACGGTGACACCGCCGCCGCCAGCGCGACGAGGATGGCGGCCTGCGTGGCGGTTCCGTACGCCCAGTCCTGCCCGTGCCCCTGGAGGCGCCCGACGACCGCGATCGCGGTGGCGGTCGCCATCCCGACCACGACGATCACGGCCGTGACGTTGAAGCGCGCGGTGAACCGCTGCGCCACGGCACGGGCGAGCAGGCTCGCGATCAGCAGGACGACCGGCAGGATCCCGCCGATGGCCGCGAGCAGCACCACCAACATCGCCGGCACCCACCGCTTGCCCGCGGGGGAGGTGTCGATCCGGACCCGCCCGCGCACCGGCAGGAGCGTGAGCAGCACCAGGAGTGCGGCGGCGACGGCACCGACCAGGAGCCGCTGCCGGTAGGTGGTGTCGGGCTCGAAGTCCAGCACCACGGTCGTCGCGCCACCGGCGGGCAGCACCCAGGCCTGCTGCCACCCGTCGACCCTCGTGCGGACGAGCGGCGCGCCGTCCACCCTGGCGACCCAGCCGTCGTTGGCGTTCTCCGGGATGCTGAGCACCGCGGCCTTCCCGGCGTCCACGCGCAGTTCCCGGTGCGCTACACCCCACTGCTCGAAGTCGATCGCGCGGTGCCCCGGCTCCGGTTGGGCGGCGGGTGCGGTGCTGGGTCGCAGGACGAGGTCCTGCACCACGAAGGAGGTCGACCGGGCCGTGCTCACCTCGTGCTCCCGGCCCCCCAGGTCGACGCCCTCGACGAGGTCCCGGCACGTGCCCAGCGGTAGCGGGCGGTGCTGGAACACGTCCCGCAGCGTGCCGGAAACCGTGGTGGCGTAAGCGGTTCCGTCGACGGTGACGGCCGGGCCGGAGCCGCACGGCACGGTGAACGGGGTGTCCAGGGGGATCGGCCGCACCAGGTCCGGCGCCCCGACGACCTCGACGTCGCTGATGCCCACCGGTCCCGCAACGCGGTCGGGAACCCCCTCGCTCTTCTTGACCGTGATGTCCAGCCGGTCGGTGGTCGCGACGAAGTCGACCGCACCGTCGGAGAACACCGGCACGGTCCGGCTCAGTTCGGGGGTGGTGATCTGCACCTCGGTCGGGCGGGACGCGCCGGACGTCGTCGACGTGGTCAGCCGCAGGCCGGTCACGTCGCGGGCGCCGCTCCACGCCAGGCGCAGCGTCGGTTCCTCGTCGGTGTAGTCGGCGATCCACGTCGTGGCGGGGTTCACGTCGACCGCGGCCAGCGGCGCGGCGGCCGGGTCACCGGCCAACTGGGTCGTGCTGGAGACGGTCAAACCCGGTGCGGTGACGGGGAGGGTGCCGCCGACGGTCGGCAGGACTGTCCCTTCGAGACGGTAGTTGGCGTCGTCGCGGGTGCGGAAGAGCCGGTGGATCCCGTCTGGTTCCTCGCCGCTCCTGGCCAGTCCCACGTCGCACCGCTGGTCCCCGTCGGTGCCGGTGCAGGAGTAGCGCGGCTGGGGTCCGCGGCTGAAGGCGAAGGTCGTCCGCTGCTCCGGGCCGGACTGGACGTCGGTGGGCACCCGCAACGCGCGCTGGGCGGTCACACCGGGGATCGACAGCTCGGCGATGCCGACGGAGCCGCTGGTCAACTGCGCGGCCACCGACAGCACGGTGATCCGGACCCTGCTCGTGAGCCCTGGGGACACCGCGAACGCCTGCTCGGCGGAGCCCCTGGCGACCTCGTGCTCGCGGGAACCCGAGTCGGTGGTGATCCTGATCCGGGTGACCGGCCAGCCCACCCGGATGTCGTCGATCATCCGCAGCGACACCTGGTCGACTACCCGCGGCGTGTCCAGGCCGACTTCGAGCCACTGCCCGGCCGGACCGGCCAGGGTCGAGGACTGCCAGGCGCTGTACGGATCCCCGTCGATCGCGGCGAACGGCATGGACGACGGGTCGGAGGCGCGGACCGAGTCCGCGAACCCCGCCGAACTCGACGCGGTGACACCGCGGATCCCCCGGTAGGCCGCGACCGTCAGGTGCTCGGGGCCGGGGAACGGCAGGATGTCGGACGCCGGTCGGTCCTGCCTCGGCCGCTCGTCGGGGGCGAGCGTCTGGCTCAGGTTGTCGCGCACCCGCCCGACGTTGCGCTCCCGGTTGCGCAGACCATCGGTCACGAGCCAGTCCCGGCTCCCCGGCGCGCCGCCGTCACCGGCCAGCACGGCGGGGCGGTCCCCCCGCAGCACTCCCGAGTCCAGCAGCGGCAACAGCGATTCGGGGCCACCGCTCACGGTCGCGAGGTCCTCGGCGTTCACCGCGACCGCGCGCGGCACCGACCGCTTCACCTCGTAGACCTCCAGCGCGGGAGCCGGTGCGGCGTCGAGGTCGATCGAGCCGGCCACCGGCTGGTCACCGGGTTTCACCACCGGGCCGAACGTCATCACGCGCTCGATCCCGGCGGAGCGGGCCAGCGCGTCGCGCATCATCGTCACCGGTGGCGAACCGGTCGAGAGCCGGTCGATGTCGTTGCGCACCAGCAGGAACCGGTGCCCGGACCGGGCGAGGAAGTCGGCCAGGCCGGGTGCGCCGCGACCGTCGGCCAGCGCGTCCTCGACCGCGTCCATCAGCCGGGTGTTGCCCTCCGAGCCCAGCGGGATCTGGCTGCGCAGCGCCCAGGGGGACCGGGCCAGGGCCTGGGCGGGCTCGTCGACCGTCTTGCCCCAGGTGTACTCGCCGAACCCGGTGCCGGGCAGCAGGAGGGTGCGCGCGTCCGGGTCGTTGTCGGCCAGCCACGTCATCGCGGACCGCCAGTAGTCCGGGATCTCCTGCCACCCCGGCCCCGGCCGCAGCGTGAACGTCCACGCGGGCACGGCCATCACGGCCACCAGCAGGACACCGACGGCGAGCCGGACCCTGCCGCCGACCGCTGTCGCGGTGGCGGCGGACGGGACGCGCACGCGTGACACGGCGTGCATGAACGCGAGCATCAACGGCAGCCGCAGGCCCGGCTCGAACTTGTGCACGTTGCGCAGCGGCGCCAGCGGACCGTCCAGCAGGGCGCGGACGGTGTGGGAGAGCGGGCTGTCCAGTGCCCCGACGTAGCCGATGGTCATCACGGTGACGCCCGCGACCACGCCGATGGTCAGGAAGAGCCGTTCCGGCAGCCCGCGGCGGACCAGCCCGGCGAGGGCCGCCGCGGCGAGCAACCCGGTGGCCAGCATCAGGACCGGGTTGTCGACCAGCACGAAGCCGGAGGGCCACCACGGGCTGCCCTGCACGATGTAGGCCACCCACTGGTTGGTGCCGCGCAGGACCTGGAACAGCGACGTCGGCGCCGTGGTGTTGGCGGCCGACTCGACGTAGTCGACGAACGGCAGGCTGTACTCGCCGAGCAGCATCAGCGGCAGCAGCCACCACAGCACGGCCGCCACCACGGCCCCGAACCACCAGAGCACGAGCCGGACGTGCCGCGCGGTCCACCGCCGGGTCAGCAGCCACAGGCCGGGCAGCAGCAGGACCGTGAGCACCAGCGCGCCGTTCATCCCGCCGACGCCCAGCGTCGCCAGCCCGGACAACCCGGCCGCCCGTCGCGGCGAGGAGATCCGGTCGGCCTTGACCAGGGGCAGCAGGATCCACGGCAGCATCACGGCGGCGACCATCTCCGCCGACAGCGGGCCGATCTCGGTGAGCATCCGCGGCGCCAGCGCGTACGCGACCGCCCCCAGGTACTGGGCCGGGGCGCTGCCGATCCGCAACGCCCGCGCGACCGCGAGGACACCGCCGAACGCGCCGCACAGCAGCAGGGCGCACCACAGGCGCTGGGCGATCCACGGCGGCATCCCGAGCACCTGGCACAGCGCGAAGTACGGCCCCATCGGGAACAGGTAGCCGTACGCCTGGTTCTGCAGCTCGCCACCGCTGGCCGCCGGGTTCCACAGGTGCAGCGCGCGACCGAGGAACGCGAGCGGGTCCACCACCAGGTCGAGCTTGGTGTCGAAGGTCGTGCGGCCGGGGCGTTGCAGGAAGGACAGCAGCGTGAGGCCCGCCATCACCCACGCCGTGGGGTTGCGGAGCAGACCCCTGGCCACCTGGTCGCGCGTCACCTCTTGCGGACGACGTATCTCGTGGACCGCCAGTGGCTGACCGGGATGTCCTCGGACACGCTGTCCACCACCTCACCGCCGTGCTCGGCCACCACGGCGCGCAGCCGGTCCGGTGCCAGCGCGGTCATCCGCATCGGCGCCGGGTAGCGCAGCACCGCGCGCTGCCCCCACGCCACCAGGCGGTAGGGCGCGAACCGCCAGAGCACGCCCCTGAGCGTCCACAACGGACTCGTCGTGCACTGCAACACCGCCACGCCACCGGGGCGCAGCACGCGCATGAACTCCGCCAGGTAGGCCTCGATCGCCGTGCGCGGCAGGTGCTGCAACACCAGTTCCGTGTAGACCAGGTCGAAGTCGCCGTCGGGGAACCGGCGCAGGTCCGGGGTGTCGTTGTGGACGAACCGGCACTTCCCGTCGGTGCGGTCCAGGTTCTCGGCGGTGGCGAGCATCGGCGGCGAGACGTCCACCCCGACGACCTCGTCGGCGTGCTCGGCCAGCGCCTGCGACAGCCGCCCCGCCCCGCACCCGAAGTCCAGCACCCGCCGCCAGGTCACGGGCAGGTCGAGCCGCGCGAGCCAGTCGCGGGCGACCGCCACGTCCCGCCGCCCCAGTTCGAGGAACTGGTCGACGTCCCACCGGCCGCCGCGCTTGTCCGGCGCGACGTGCACCGCCCACAGCGGATCCGCTTCGCCGAGCCGGGTCCAGTCGCGGCGCACCTGGTCGAAGGTCATTCGCCGGAGTCTAGGTCCGCTCACGTCGCAGGGGAACCGATCCGGACGTCCACCACGCACATCGGGTCCACCCCGGTGGTGCGGTTGATCTCCAGCCGGTCGGACCCGCCGTTCACGACGACGTACAGCACGTGCAGGCCCTCGGCGAAGTTCACCTCCTGCGCGACCGTTCCCAGCGCGAGCCGCACCGGGCCCGCGGCGGAGGTGTAGTACTCCATCCGCAGGAGCTTGCGGCCCTCCACCCGGCTGTTCAACGGAATCGTCACGACCTGGCCTCCGACCGCGTAGCCGCAGTCGGCCACCGGACCCTTCCGGCCGAGGACCGGATCCCTGACACCGGTGATCCGGTGCGGCGATCCGTTGTCGTCCAGCAGGAACATCTCCTCCGCGGGCTGGTCGAACCTCGGCCGCTGGGGGAGCAGACCGACCACCCTGGACGCCTTGCCGTCCTCGACGAGCCACACCGACATGATCGCGTCCGGGACCTGCGTGTCGTAGAGCGCGATCGACGGCTTGTCCGCCAGCGCGGCCCGCGCGGTGGCGACGTACCGCTCGGACTCGGCGAACCGCAGACCGGGCGCGAGCCACAGGAAGCTGAACGTGGCGCTGATCCCGAGCAGCACCACCAGGCCGAGCGCGACGGGCCGCTTCAACCCGCCGTCGTGCTCACCCGGCCGGAGGTACGCGAACGTCGCGCAGAGCGCGGCGATCGGGACCGCGTCGGCGATGTAGCGGGGGTCGTTGCCGATCAGCGGCCCGATCTCGGGCAGCCGGGTGACGATCACCAGCACCAGGTCGACCGCGAGGTACCCGGCCAGCAACAGCCACGCCGTCCCCGCGCGCCTCGGCGCCTTGACCAGTCCGCCGACGAGCACCAGCAAGGCCACGGCGGCCACGGTGAGGCGCAGCCACAGCGGTGACGTCGAGATGGTCGCACCGGGCGCGGGACCGGTCCACGGGCCGCCGAACAACCCCGGCAGGAAGGTGTTCAGCACGGCGTTGCCGACGAACTCCGCGATGAAGTCCCCGGAGGGCAGGTCGTTCTTGACCCGGCTGGCGGTCAGGGCGACGAACAGGACGGCGAACCCGGTGACCACGGCGCCGTGCACGAGCCACACCCGCCTCGGCGCCTTTTCACCCAGCAGTTGCGTGATCCCGAACAGCACGGCGACGAACAGCGCCGCCTTCTCGTAGAAGGCCAGTCCGGCGACGGTCCACAGCACCGTGAAGACGACCTGCTTCGCCTCGCGGGTGCGCAGGTAGGTCAGGTGCGCGTTGATCGCGCCGAACATGGTCAGCAGCAACGGGAGGAGCTGCACGGCGTAGGCCCACCACAGCGTGGGGTACAGGATCAGCGGGGAGAACGCGTACACCGCGAACGGCGGCAGCACCGTCCAGCGCGGGCCGAAGCACCGCGTGAGCACCCGCCAGAACAGCACGGACGCCACCGCCAGCATCGCGAGCAGGGGGAGCACGGCGAACACGTGGCTCAGCGGCGCGACCGCGGTGACGAACCACGCCAGCAGGAACGTGCCGGGCGCCAGGTGGCCGCTGTAGTCCTGGAAGAGGTAGTCGAGGTCGAACGGCCCGTGGGCCGCCGCCCGGTGCAGGATCACGAAGTCGTCGTGCCCGAAGTACCCGGTGAGGGCCATCCAGGCGTGGAGCGCGAACGGGACGACGCCGACCGCGACCGCGGCCAGGGTGACGGGCCGGGGCCAGGCCAGGACGATCTGCCGCGGTTCGGTGGTGGTGTTCACGTCTCCAGCAACCTGCCCATCGCGGCGTAGAACACGTCGACGATCTTGGTCGGGTCCTCGGTGGTGTAGGCGTCGCCGCCGGTCGCCCGCGAGATCGCCCGCAGCTCGACCGGGTCGATGTCCGGCCCGATGCCGATGCCGATGACCTGGAGCGGTCGCTTCGGGTCCTGCAACTCGGCCAGCTGGGCGAGCAGCTGCTCCTGCGTGATCCCCTGCGGGTCCTCGTTCTTGCCGTCGGTGAGCACCACCACCAGGTTGATCCGGCCGGGCTCCCAGTTCTGCCGGGCCGAGGTGTAGGCGGCCAGCACCGAGTCGTACAGGCCGGTGGCGCCGTTGGGGATCGCCCTGACCTTGCGGAGCTCGTCCAGCGAGCCGTCGGCCAGGTGCTCGCCCACTGGCCGCACCGGCAGGAGTTCCTTGTAGTCCTTGTCCCCGTCGAGGTTCGTGGAGAACCGCCACAGGCCGATCTTCGTGGTCGGCTTGAACAGCCTGATGCCCAGCTCGGCGGCGCGGAGGGTGAGCGTCATCCGGTCGGCGGAGGCCTCGGGGACGACCTGGGCCATCGACCCGGACACGTCCAGCAGCACCTGCATCCGGGCGCTGCGGTTGACCGCCGCCCACTGGTTCAGCAGCTGGTCGGGATCGGCGGGGGGCGCGACCGGTCGGACCACCGCGGCGTTCGACCCCCCGAGCGCCCGCCCGTCGGGCGCGCGCAGCCCCTCCGCGGCGAACTGCCCGGCGGAGGCCTGGTCGAGCAGGCGGCTCAGGAACCGCTGCGCCACCTCGCGCTCGTCCTGATCGGCGTCGGGGAGGACGACGTACGGGTAGTCCAGCGACGGCACGGCGGGATCGGCGTACACCCCGACGAGACCGTGCTTCGCCAGAACCGATTCCGGGGTCACGACGCCGTCCAGCTGTCGGGAGGGGTCGAACAGCTCGGAGGCCTTCTGGACGGTGTGCCTGGTGAGCTTGCGGAGCGTGAGGGCGTAGGACCCGGCGGGGTCCGGGGCGGACGCGGTCAGCTCACCCGTGCCGATCAACGCCGACAGACCGGCCGGGTCGGCGGCGGGGTCGACGAACCCGATCGCCGGTTCGCCGCTGAACACCTGGGCCCAGGTGGGCGTTCGGTCGGGCCAGCCGAACTGCCGCGCGGCGGTCTCGGTCAGCCCCAGCACGATGGGTGAGGACGCGATCGACGGGCCGGTGACGGGGAGGTTCCACTCACCCCGCCGCTGGGCGCGCAGCAACCACAGCGACGACTCCGGGATCCACACGTCCGGTTTCGCCTCCGCGAGCGACTGGACGGCGTCGGCGGAATCCCTCGCCACCACCTCGACCCGGTAGCACGCGGCACCGTCCTGCTCCGCCACGCGGGCCACGGCCGAGGCGACGTCCGGCGCGGCCACGACGCTGAGCGTGGCCACCGCGTCGCAGCCCGACGAGGACAGCCGGTCGTGCAGGTAGTCGAAGCCGAACCAGCCTGCGAGGGAGAGCACGAGCAGGATGCTCAGGATCACCACCGGTGAGTCCGAACGCCGTGCCACCGCCCCAACCCCCCGTCGCCGCTGACTGGTCGGGCCAGACTAGGTGAAACCGCCCGGCAAACCGAGTGATCGCCGCAGCCGTGTTCGATCTGTCATTCACACGGCGGGAATTCGTCGCTTTCTCCCGGCTCGGCGCGGTTTCCGCCCCGCGTCGAGCCGGGGGAGCGGTGTGCCGTCAGGCGGCGAACACCCGCGAGTCGTCGGCGAAGGCCTTGAACTCCAGGGCGTTGCCCGCCGGGTCGAGCAGGAACATGGTCCACTGCTCGCCCGGTTGCCCTTCGAAGCGGACATAGGGCTCGATGACGAACTCGGAACCCGCCGCGCGCAATCGTTCGGCGAGCGCCCGGAACCGCTCGACCGAAAGGATCAGCCCGAAGTGCGGCACCGGGACGTCGTGCCCGTCGACCGGGTTGTGGATCCGCGGCGCGCGGCCGGACGCCAGGTGCGTGACGAACTGGTGGCCGTGCAGGTTCCAGTCCACCCAGGTGTCCGCGCTGCGACCCTGCTCCAGGCCGAGCACCTCGCCGTAGAAGTGGCGGGCGGCGGCCAGGTCGTCGACCGGCACGGCCAGGTGGAACCTCGGGATCGGGGAATCGGGAACGGTCATGGCGCGGACCTTCCTTCGAGGTAATGTTAACATTGCTACAACCTGGCGGATGTTAACATGACGACAACCGTTGGAGGCAAGGATGGACAACCAGGGCAGCGTGGCTCCCGCCCGCCGTCGAGGCCTGGCCGACGAGGTCGCGGACCGC
>DATMCA010001515.1:0-6793 GCA_035559015.1 Umezawaea sp.
CGTTCTCGGACGGCACGCTGCGGGACTTCGTGCACGCGCAGGACATCTTCCTCCGCATCGCTGGTCAGGACAGCTGGTACACCGAGATCTCCCGGTACACGTTCCTGCTCAACACGAGCGACGCGATGGCGAACTACGCCAAGCGCGCGCCCGTGCTGCTGTGCCTGGTCGCGCTGGTGTGGTTCGTGGTCCTGGTGACCTCGGCGCGGGCGCGGCGGGTGGCCGTTCCCGCACGCCTGGCGCTCGCCGGGTGGTCGACGCTGTTCGCGTTCCTGCTGCTGTGGTTCACGCCGAGCAAGTGGACGCACCACTTCGGCAGCTTCTCCGGCATCGGCTCGGCGTTCCTGGCCCTGCTGCTGGTCGGCTCGGTACCCCTGGTGCGGGAGTTGACCCGCGACCGCAGGATGTCGGCGCCGATCGTGCTGGGCGCGGTGGTCAGCGTGTCGGCGATGATGGCGCTCGCGTTCCACGGCGCCAACAAGTGGCCGTACTCGTGGCTGCTGGGCATCCCGAACCCGAACGTCTCGCCCGGTGTCTCGGTGATCCGCTTCGACAAGCCGTACTGGGGTGTGATCGCCATCGCGGTGGTGGCGTTCCTGGTGGCGCGCAAGCTGCCGCACTGGCGGAAGCTGTCGGTCGTCGTGGCCATCCCGGTCGTGGTCGTGCTGTTCTTCCTGGCCAACATCACCTACCTGGTCGGCGGTTTCTCCTACGCCACCGTGCAGACGATGGGCACGTGGTCGCCGTGGGCGGCCAACGTCCGCGACCCGCTGGCCACCGATTGCGGTGCGGCGGAGGCGATCGACGTGCTGGACGTGCGCGACGCGCAACCGCTCACCGCGCTCGCGGGTCAGCCCCCGGTCGACGAGTCCGCGTTCGCCGAGGGCCGCGGCTGGTTCCCCTCCGCTCCCCCGCCCGCCGGCGGCGCGAGCGGGACGACGTGGGGCAGCATGATCGACCGGCCGGGCCAGGAGTTCCCCGAGCAGACCGTCGGCAAGCTGACCACCCCGTGGTTCGTGCTCAACGGCGGCCCGGACGCGACGGCCGTGCTGGTCGCGGGTCTGCTCGGCCGGGGCAACACCCTCGCCGCCGAGTTCGGCACCACGGCGGGCAAGGTGCTGGCCACCACGCCGATCACCGACCAGCAGGACAGCGTGATCTGGCGCAACCTCGTGCTGCCGCCCGCGCCGTCCGGCGCGGAGACCGTGCGGCTGGTGGCGACCGACGGTTCGATGGACTGGGGCGGCTGGCTCGCCGTCACCGCGCCGTCGGTGCAGCGAGCGGTTCCGCTGAAGGACTACGTGCCCCGGGACGCCGCCGTCGCGGTCGCGTGGCAGTTCGCGTTCCTGTTCCCCTGCCAGCGCCAGCCCGAGCTGCGCGACGGGATCATCGAACCGATCTCCTACGCCGTGCAGTGGGGCGACACCGCTACCGGCGGCATCTCCGACGCCACCTGGCAGCCCGTCCGCGGCGGCCTCTTCGGCGACGTCCTCGTGTCGCAGTCGATCACCACGCTCACCGCCCGGATGCACGACTTCCCCGGCGCGTTCCCGACCCAGGTCTACGAGACCGAGGCCCGCTACCCCGCGGGCCAGTACACCCTCACCCACCAGCGCAAGACCCTGTTCGGCTGGGAGGCCATGCAATGACCGGCTCGGTGAGCGCGCGGGAAGCCCTCGCGCTGAGCGCGGTGCAGTCGGCGATCGCGTCACCGCGGGTGGTGAGCGCGGCGAAGGCGTTGTCGCTGTTCGGCGAGCACAGCGCGGGCTGGTTCGCGATCGGCCTCGTCGGCGCGGCCGTCGACCGCGACCACCGTCGCGAGTGGACGATCGCGGCCGGTTCGGTGGTCGCCGCGCACGCCGCGTCCATCGTGGTGAAGCGGGTCGTCCGCCGCAGGCGGCCCCACCACCCGGACGTCCGGGTGCTGGCGGGAACGCCGAGCAAGCTCAGCTTCCCGTCCTCGCACGCCACGTCCACGACGACCGCCGCGATCCTCTACGGCGCGTTGACCAGGCAGCCCCTCACTCCCCTGCTGGTGCCGCCGATGGTGCTCAGCAGGCTCGTGCTGGGCGTGCACTACCCGAGCGACGTCATCGCGGGATCCCTGCTCGGCGCCCTCGTCGCGGGCGGCGTGCGGCGCTTCACCTCTCGCCGACCCGAACCGGAGGAGCGATGACCGTGGCCGCACCCGCCGATGTCCGTCCCGCACCCTGGCGCACGTTCCTCGGCCTGGTGCGGACCGCGCGTCCGCACCAGTGGACGAAGAACGTGCTGGTGCTCGCCGCGCCGTTCACGTCCACCCGGATCTTCGAGGCCGACGTGCTGCGCTCCGCGGCGCTCGCGTTCGCCGCGTTCTGCCTGGCCGCGTCGTCGATCTACCTCGTCAACGACGCCAAGGACGTGCTGGCCGACCGGGAGCACCCGAAGAAGCGCCTGCGGCCGATCGCCGCGGGCATCGTGCCGGTGCCGCTCGCCTACGGCGCCGCGGTGGCGCTGATGGTCGGGTCCCTGGCCGTCGCGGCGGCGGCCAACTGGACGCTCGTCGTGATCATGGCCGTGTACCTGGTGGTGCAGCTCGGCTACTGCTTCGGCCTCAAGCACCAGCCCGTGCTGGAGCTGTGCATCGTCGCGTCGGGCTTCCTGCTGCGCTGCATCGCCGGTGGTGTCGCGGCGGACATCGTGCCCTCGCAGTGGTTCCTGCTCGTCACCGCGTTCGGCTCGCTGTTCATCGTGGCGGGCAAGCGGTACGCGGAGATCAAGCTGTACCAGTCGACCGGCGCGGCCATCCGGCACTCGCTGACGAAGTACTCGGAGACCTACCTCCGGTTCGTCTGGGCCACCTCGGCGGCCGTCATGAACATGACGTACGGCCTGTGGGCGTTCGAGATCAGCCAGCGCACGCACAACAGCTGGGGCGCGCTGTCCATGGTGCCGTTCGTCATCGCCGTGCTGCGCTACGCCGTCGACGTGGACAGCGGCAAGGCGGGCGCCCCCGACGACCTCGCCCGCACCGACCACATCCTCCAGGTCCTCGGCCTGGTCTGGCTCGGCACGCTCACGCTGGCGATCTACGTCTAACGTCCCGTTCGTGCTGCTGCTCTCCCACGACGACCCGCTCCCGCTGGAACGCCCCCGCCGCTTCGCCGTGGCGGGCCCGGCGGGAGCGGGCAAGTCGACCCTCGCCGAACGGCTCTGCGGCCTGCTGGGCCTGCCGTTCACCCAGTTCGAGTCCTTCTACCACGCACCGGGCTGGGCGGTCCGGGACTCGTGGCGGGAGGACGTCCTCGCGTTCGTCGCCGGCCCGGAGTGGGCGATCGAGTGGCAGGGCGAGGAGATCCGCGAGGAGCTGACCGCCCGCACCGAGGTGCTCGTCTGGCTGGACCACCCCAGGCCGTTGACCGTGGGGCGCACGCTCGTGCGGACGGTGAAGCGCCGGTTCGGCCGCGGCACCCCCATTGCCGGCGACAACGTCGAGGGCCCGCTGTGGACGTTCTTCACCAGCCCCCACCACATCCTCAAGCAGGCGTGGACCGGTCACTCGTTCATCCGCGCCAGGGTTCGACGGGTCATCGCCGAGGACCGGCACCCGGACCTGGTGGTCGTCCGGCTGCGCGGTCAGCGGCAGGTCGAGCGGTGGCTGGCCGGGCCGTTCGCCGACGCGGTGTGAGCCGTCAGCGCTGCACGGCGGAGACGGCCGTGGCGTCCACGGCCAGGTAGGTGTCCTCGGTGGCGGCCTCCAGGAATCCGGGCCGGGGGTCGGGGCTGAAGGCCACCGGGCTCTGGAGGAGGTCCTCCCAGCTCCGGCCCGCGCCGTCGGCGAAGCCCTCGCGGGTCCGCCCGACGGCGTCGGACCAGCGCCGCCGCTCCACCTCCCGCTTGACCAGCCACCGCTCCTGGTCCTTCCGCTCGACCACGCCGTCCGGTTCACCGGAACGCGGCCTCGGCACCTCGTGGTCGACCTCCGCGGCCACCTCGACCTCGACCCGCGCGAGCGCCGCGCAGGCGCCGAACAGGCGGCGGGACATGCCGACCACGAGGTCCGTGCCGGGCACCTGGCCGGTGAGCATGTCGAGCCGCCGGTCCCGGTGCCCGTCCTCGCGGCGGGCGGTCTCGCGCTCGTCCATGGTGGAGCGGTCCTCCTCCAGCAGGGTGACCAGGCCGATCCCACCTCGGCGGCTGCCGCGCTCGCTCACGCCCGCGCCCACCGGCAGCACGGTCCAGGACCGCCGCGGCAGGGCGACCAGGGCGAGGTAGAGCAGCATCCGGGAGAGGGCGAGGGTGAGGAGCCGGTCGTCCTCGGACGCGGAGGGCGGCGTGCCGAGGTCCTCCTCCACGTCCAGGGTCACGAACACGCGGTCGGCCAGGCTGGTCCCGCACAGCACCTTGACGTGCGGCCCGTCCATCAGCCCCGGCCGCCGGAGCTGCTGGGCGCCCTTGGCCAGCATCGGCTTGCCGATCCGCTTCGACCCCTTCGCCTCGACCAGCCACGGCAAGCCGGTCGCGGGGTGGTAGCCGACGAGGTCGGGCAGCCCGCCGGGGACCGACCACGCCCGGCCGGCCCCGGTCGGCGCGTGCGCCTCGGCGTGGACCGTGGCCCCCAGGCCCATCAGGCCCCGGCACGCCCACTCGGCCATCGTCATGCCCGCCCGGTAGCCGAACGCGGCCTTGGCCGTGACCTCCGTGCCGTCGGTGTAGACCACGTTCGGCTCCAACGTGAAGCCGGTGCCCCCGGTGGACGACCGGTGGCGGGTGCGGACGAGGTACGCCGACAGCGGCGACCTGCGGGCGAGGATCTCCGCCCACGCCAGCGACGGCACCGCCGCCAGCCACGCGGTCCGGTCGCGCCCCACCGAGACCGCGGCGTCGATGACGTCGCGCCACGTCGTGCCCACCCGGTACGCGCCCGACGGCGGCACCTCCCCGGCTCTGGGCCACGGGGTGACGACGCCCGTCACCAGCGAGGGCTTGGGACGCGCGTCCGGCGTGAGCGGGGTGGACCGCCGCACGAACACGGGCACGTCGAAGGCGTCCGAGATGCCGATCAGGGAGTTCGTGGCTCCGCGTGGGGGCAACATGTGATCGAGAGTCCCAGACATGCGTGCGGCGGACCACGGTTGACCGCTCAAGAAACGTTCCGGTGGTGTGATCCCGGAAGCCCCGTGTTTCGCCCCCGACAGCCGGGGAAGCCTGTCTGGCATGACGAACACGCTGCTACTGGACGTCGACGGCACGTTGGTGGACACCAACTACCACCACGCGGTGGCGTGGCTCCGGGCGTTCCGGTCGGTCGGCCTCGCGGTGCCCGCGTGGCGCGTGCACCGCGCGATCGGCATGGGCGGCGACCGGCTGGTCGAGGCGGTCGCCGGCGAGCACGCCGAGGCCGAGCACGGCGACGCGGTGCGCAAGGCGTGGGAGGACGAGTTCGACGGGCTGCTGCCCGAGATCCGGCCGCTGGAGGGCGCTCACCGGCTGGTGACGACCGCGGCCACCGAGCACGGTTTCGCCGTGGTGCTGGCGAGTTCCGGCAAGCGCGAGCACATCGAGCACTACCTGGACCTGCTGGACGTGCGCGAGGTGATCGCGGGGTACACGACGTCCGAGGACGCCGGGGACAGCAAGCCCGCACCGGACATCCTCCAGGTCGCCCTGTCCACTGTGGACACCGACCGGGCCGTCGTGGTCGGCGACTCCGTGTGGGACTGCGACGCGGCCCGGCGGATAGGGCTCCCGGTCGTGGGCCTGCTCACCGGCGGTTTCAGCGAGGCCGAACTGCGCGAGCACGGCGCTTCCTCGGTGTACGTGGAGCTGGACAACCTGCGGGCCGACCTGGTCGACCTGCCCTTCGCCGCGGTCTAGGAGGCCTCCCATGCGCATCGGCTACACACTGATGACCGAGCAGGCGGGGCCGAGGGCCCTGGTCGAGCACGCCGCGGGCGCCGAGCGCGCCGGGTTCGACTTCGAGGTCATGAGCGACCACTACTTCCCCTGGCTGGACGAGCAGGGGCACGCGCCCTACGCGTGGAGCGTGCTGGGCGCGGTGAGCGTGGCGACCGAGCACGTCGACCTCATGACGTACGTGACGTGCCCGACCATGCGGTACCACCCGGCCGTCGTGGCGCAGAAGGCCGCGACGGTGCAGGAGCTGTGCGGCGGCCGGTTCACCCTGGGCCTGGGCTCGGGCGAGAACCTCAACGAGCACGTGATCGGCCGCGGCTGGCCGCCGGTGAACGTCCGGCACGAGATGCTGACCGAGGCGATCCAGATCATCTCCCAGCTCTTCGACGGCGGGTACGTCGACTTCGTGGGCCAGCACTTCCGGGTCGACTCGGCGAAGCTGTGGGACCTGCCGTCGGTGCGCGTGCCGCTGGCGGTCGCGGTGTCGGGCAAGCAGTCCGTGCAGACGTTCGCGCCGGTGGCCGACACGATGGTCGCCGTGGAGCCGGATGCCGAGCTGTGCCGCTCGTGGGACGTGTTCAAGGGCGACGGCGGGGCCGCGCGCAAGGTGGGCCAGCTGCCGGTGAGCTGGGGCGTCGACCGCGCCGAGGCCGTGGCGCGGGCGCACGAGCAGTTCCGCTGGTTCGCGGGCGGCTGGAAGGTCAACGCCGACCTGCCGACGACGGAGGCGTTCGACGCCGCCAGCCAGTTCGTCCGACCGTCCGACGTCGCCGAGCAGATCCCGTGCGGCCCGGACCTGGACGCCGTGGTCGAGGCAGCCTCCGCGTACTGGGAGGCCGGGTTCACCGACCTGGCGATCGTGCAGATCGGCGACGAGCTCCAGGACGAGTTCCTCGAG
>DATMCA010001516.1:0-13160 GCA_035559015.1 Umezawaea sp.
CCTCGGCGACGAACTGCGCGTCAAGCGTGCGCAGGCTCGACTGGGCACCGGGGTGGCCGCTGAGCGGTTGGGCTGGTCGCCCAGCAAGCTGTCCAAGGTGGAAGCGGGCGTTCGAGGTACCGCCGAAGCGGACATCGCTGCGCTCCTGGCGGTCTGCCAGGTCACCGGGGCGGAGTTCCGGCGGCTGACCGCGATCGGCCGCGAACCCGAGCACGACATCTGGGCTCAGCCACTCGACGAGCTCGGCGCGCACCTGCGCACCCGGATGGTCGAGGAAGCGCGGGCGACGACCATCCGCGCGCACCACCCGACCGCGATCCCGTGCCTCCTGAGGACGCCGGAATACATGGCCGCGATGGCCGACGTCGATCAGCTCCACGATCGGCAGGACGTCTTGTGGCGGACGAACAGCACCTGCTTCCTCACCGAGCAGGCGTTGAGCACGGTGGTTGGGAGCGTGAAACCACCCACGACCAACTGATGCACCTGATGCTCGTGCCGACGACCGTGCGAGTGATCCCGACGCCCGCACACCGCGAGCCCTTCACCCTGCTCAGCGGCGAGACTACGGTGGTCTACGTCGAAACCGGCGCCGCGACGGTGTACCTGGAGAACGCGGCGCACGTCGCCCGGTACGAGGACGCATTGGCCGCCCTGTCCGCGACGGCGCTGGACGCGCAGCGGTCACGCGCGCTGGTGAGCGGGTGGGCCGACAAGTTCGCCTAGCGCACGCGCAGGCCGGTGAACGCGGTCGCGGCGACGGCGTCGGCCAGGTCCGCGGCGCGGACGTCGCCGTCGGGCCGGTACCACTCGACCAGCGAGTTGACCATGCCGAACAGCAGGCGGGCGGCGGTGGCGGGGTCGATGTCGGCCCGCAGGTCGCCGTCCTCGACGGCACGGGCGACCAGCGTCGCGACGAGGCCGTCGAACTCGCGGCGGCGGGCCAGGGCGGCACGTTCGGCGTCGGTGTTGCCGCGCACGCGCAGCAGCAGCGTGACGAACGGCAGCCGGTCGACCAGCAGCAGGACGCTGCCGCGCACCAGGTGCTCCAGGCGTTCGATCGCCCCGCCGTCGTGCTCCTCGACCTCGGCGGCCAGCGCGAAGAGGCCGTCCAGCGCTCGGTCGAGCGCGAGGTGGAGCAGGTCGTCGCGGCTGCGGACGTGGTGGTAGATGGCGGACTTGGAGATGCCCAGGCGCCGGGACAGGTCGTCCATGCTGGTGCCGTCGTAGCCGCGCTCGTTGAACAGGCCGACGGCGACGCGCAGCAGCGACTCCAGGTCGTAGCCGGGCCTGCCGCGGCGGGCCGCCGCGGCCGTCACGAGCGCTGGTCGATCACGCGGCGCATCTTGCCCGCCGACCGCTCCAGGGTGTCCGGTTCGACGACGTCCACCTCGACGCTGACCCCGACGCCGTCCTTGACCCTGGCACGGATCTCGACCTCGGCGGACCGGCGGTGGTCGGCCGAGGCGTCGGGGCGGGCCTCGACCAGCACCGTGAGGTGGTCGAGCCGTTCCCGGCGGGTCAGCAGGATCTGGAAGTGCGGCGCCACGCCGTCGACGCGGAGCACGATCTCCTCGATCTGGGTCGGGAACACGTTCACGCCCCGCAGGATGATCATGTCGTCGGTGCGGCCGGTGACCTTCTCCATCCGCCGGAACGCGGGCCGCGCGGTACCCGGCAGCAGCTTGGTCAGGTCGCGGGTGCGGTAGCGGATGATCGGCAGCGCCTCCTTGGTCAGCGAGGTGAACAGCAGCTCGCCGTCCTCGCCGTCGGGCCGCGACTCCCCCGTGTCCGGGTCGATCACCTCGGGCAGGAAGTGGTCCTCCCACACGTGCAGCCCGTCCTTGGTCTCCACGCACTCCTGCGCGACACCGGGCCCCATCACCTCGGACAGGCCGTAGACGTCGACGGCGTCGAGGTCCGCGCGCTCCTCGATCTCCAGCCGCATCTGCTCGGTCCACGGCTCCGCGCCGAAGATGCCGGTCTTGAGCGAACTGGCGCG
Organism: Umezawaea sp.; assembly: GCA_035559015.1. GTDB lineage: Bacteria > Actinomycetota > Actinomycetes > Mycobacteriales > Pseudonocardiaceae > Umezawaea. The sequence goes on from DATMCA010001516.1 coordinate 2,003, forward strand.
CGGGTCGATGCCCTGGCGCTCGAACTCGTCCAGCAGCGTCAGCATGTACGACGGGGTCACCATGATGACCTCGGGCTCGAAGTCGGTGATGATCTGCACCTGGCGGGCCGTCATGCCGCCGGAGGCGGGGATGACCGTCGCCCCCAGCTTCTCCACGCCGTAGTGCGCGCCGAGGCCGCCGGTGAACAGCCCGTACCCGTAGGCGACGTGGATCTTGTGCCCCGGCCGCCCTCCCGCCGCGAAGATCGACCGCGCCATGACCGTGGCCCACGTGTCGATGTCGCGCTCGGTGTAGCCGACGACGGTGGGCTTGCCGGTGGTGCCGCTGGACGCGTGGATGCGCCGGACGTCGGCCTGCGGCACGGCGAACATGCCGAACGGGTAGTTGTCGCGCAGGTCGTGCTTCGTCGTCGCGGGGAACTTCGCGAGGTCCGCCAGTTCGCGGCAGTCGTCGGGGTGCACGCCGGCGGCGTCGAACTTGGTGCGGTAGAAGGGGACGTTCGCGTAGGCGTGCCGCAGCGTCCACTGGAGACGGTCGAGCTGGAGGGCCCGGAGCTCGTCGACGCCGAGGCGTTCGACGGCGGTCAGGTCGTCCCGCGCGGGGGCCGCGCCGAGCCGCTTCGACCGGGGCGCGCCGCTGTGCGTGGTGGTCACGAGATCGCCTCTCCGCGAGGTTTACCGACCGAATGGACGGTAATTATCGGACCTGCTCCGGTCAAGGTCCAGCGCCATCGCGGACACTTGTTGTCCGCGATGGGTGCGAGACTCGTCCCATGCTGGAGACCTCGGCTCGACTGCTGCGCCTGCTGTCGCTGTTGCAGGTCCGCCGCGACTGGACGGGGGCGGACCTCGCGGGCCGCCTCGGCGTGGACGTGCGCACGGTGCGGCGCGACGTGGACAAGCTGCGCAGCCTCGGCTACCCGGTGAACGCCACCTCGGGCGTCGCCGGCGGGTACCAGCTGGGCGCGGGCGCCGAACTGCCGCCGCTGCTGCTGGACGACGACGAGGCCGTCGCGGTCGCCGTCGGCCTGCGGACCGCCGCCAACGGCACGGTGTCCGGCCTCGAGGAGACCTCCGTGCGGGCGCTGACGAAGCTCGAACAGGTGCTGCCGTCGAGGCTGCGGCGGCGGGTCAGCGCGCTCACCGCCCACACGACCACGCTGGCACCGTTCGGACCGACGATCGACGCGGAGACGTTGACGGCCATCGCCGGCGCGACGCGCGACCACCAGGCGATCCGGTTCCGCTACCGGGCGCGGGATTCCGAGGCCGCTCCCCGGCACGTCGAACCCCAGGGCATGGTGCACACCGGCAGGCACTGGTACCTGGTCGCGTGGGACGTGGACCGCGCCGACTGGCGGACGTTCCGACTCGACCGCATCGACGGCGAGCCGACGCTCGCGGCCCGCTTCACCCCGCGCGAACCACCGCACGAGGACCTCGCCGTGTACATCTCGCGGCAGGTGACCAGCGTCGTGTACCGGCACCGGGCGAGGCTCGTCGTGCACGCCCCCCTCGCCGTCGTGCAGGAGCGGACGTCACCGACCTCCGTGTCGCTGGAGGAGATCGACGAGCACAGCTGCCTGATGATCACCGGCGCCGAACGCCTCGACGCGCTGGCCATCCACCTCGGCGTGCTGGGCTTCGACTTCGACGTCCTCGACCCGCCGGAACTGCGCGAACACCTGCGCGCGCTGGGCGAGCGCTTCACCAGGGCCGCCGGACCTTTCACTCAGACTTAATAGTCACCCACAAACCTTCAGTTGTGCTACCGCTTCCCGCCGGGCACCGTCGGCCCCATGGCCAACGCGTCGTGGGTTCGGATGGTGGTGCTCGCCCTGCTCTGGGGGTCCGGGTTCCTGTGGATCAAGCTGGCCCTGGTCGGCCTGACACCGGTGCAGGTGACCGTGATCCGCTGCGCCCTGGGGACCGCCGTGCTGCTGTTCCTGGCTCGGGGGCAGCGGTTCCCGCGGGACCGGACGACGTGGCGGCACCTGCTGGTGGCGGCGTTCTTCTGCAACGCACTCCTGTTCGCGCTCTTCGCGATCGGCGAGCAGACGGTCGACTCGGGGGTGGCGGGCGTCCTGAACGCGACCACTCCCCTGTGGGCGCTGCTCATCAACGCCAGGCAGGGCCTCCGGCCCCATCGGGTCGCGGGGCTGCTCGTCGGCTTCACCGGGGTGCTGCTGATCTTCGCGCCGTGGCGGCAGGCGGGTCTGGTGAGCTGGGGCGCGGTGGCGATCCTCGGCGCGGCGGCCGGCTATGCGGTCGCGTTCACCTACATGGGACGGCACCTGGTCGGGTCCGCCGCCCCGATGGCGGTGTCGGCCGCGCAGCTGCTGGCGGCAACGGGGTTGAGCGCCCTGGCGCTGCCGGTCAGCGGAACCGGACCCGCGGTCACGGTCGGAGCGGTGGTGGCCGTGGTGGTGCTGGGCGTGTTCGGCACCGGGGCGACATTCTACCTGAACTTCCGGATCATCACGGACGAGGGAGCCACCAGCGCCGCGACCGTCGGCTACCTGCTGCCCGTGGTGTCGGTGGCGCTGGGCGCGGCCGTGCTCGGTGAGGAACTGGGCGCGCGGATCGTCCTCGGGATGGTGGTGGTGCTCGTCGGGGTCGCCCTGACGCAGGCGCGCGTCAGAGTGGTATCTGGTACTGGATGAAGCCCTTGTTCACCGCGACCTGGTCGTAGAGCCGCCGCGCCGTGGCGTTCGACTCCTGGGTGTGCCAGTAGACGCGAACGCAGCCCCGCTCGCGCGCCCACGACTCGACAGCGGCGATCAGGGCCCGCGCGACGCCCCGACCGCGCACGTCGGGAGCGGTGAACAGGTCCTGGAGGTAGCAGACGTCCGCGGACGACGTGCTCGCGTGCGGCAGGAAGTGCGCGATGCCGACGAGTCGGCCGTCCAGGCGGGCGCCGAGCGCGAACATCCGCTCGGCGGCCCGGAACTCGCGCCACGCCCGGTCGTACTCCTCCTGCGGCGACGTGCGGCCGTAGAAGTCGGTGTACGCGCGGAACAGGAACTCCCACTCCGCGCGGTCCTCCGGAGCCAGCGGCCCGATCGTGATCACGCGTTGGACAGCGACCGCAGTGCCACGGCGGCGCGTTCGAGCTGGGTCAGGACACCCGGCCGCATCTGGGCGAGCTGCCGCTCGGTCCGCGAGTCCGCGACCTCCTGGAGCAGCACCTGCATCGGCGCGGAACCGTCCGATTCGGACACCGCCAGCACCTTGAAGGACGTGGCGGGCGCGAACAGGACGCGCTCGTTCACGACGCCCGCGCGGCGGTCCACGACCTCCACGCGCCTGCCGCTGAGCGACCAGACCAGGTACTCGACACCGCCGTCGAACGACTCCTGCGGGTTGGCGTGGGTGTTCAGGATGCCGTGCTCCACCAGCACCTCGCCGGTGCGGAAGCGGTTGCCCACGTTGGTCGGCGCGACGCTCCAGCAGGTCGTGATGCCCTGGTGCAGCGGCAACCTGTTCAGCCCGGAGACGATCGCCGCGACGTACGGGCGGAGCCTGCCGAGCGTGCCCTTGCGCAGGGTCTCGACGATCATCTCCTCGTCCTGGCCGACGAACGCCGACAGCGCCGCCAGCTCGGTGACGAGGGTTTCCACCGGCACGGTGTCGATGATCGGGCCGGACCGCTGCGCGAGCAGCCTGCCGACGGCCGTCGCGTACGCCGGGTAGCGCTCACCGAGGATGCGGCGGACCGCGTCGCGCTCCTGGTCGGTGGTCTTGTGGTCGGCGGCGACGGTCTCCCGCTCGTTGTGGAGTTCCTCGCCCCACTTGGAGTTCTTCGGCTCCCACGCGGGCGACGGCGGCGTCGGCACCGGCCCCTCGATGCGCAGCGGCACCTCGGAGTCGGCGAGGTCGTCGTGCCGCCCGGCCGACTCCTCGACCGACGCGGTGGCCGTGACCTGCGTCGGCACCTCCACCTGGTGCTGCGCCACGGGCTGGGGAGCAGGTTGGGGAGCGGGCTGGTGGTTGGCCACGGGAGCCGGAGCGGGCTCGGGGGTGAGCTTCGCGGTCACGACCGTGGCGGGCTCGGCGGTCAACGCGTGCGCCGGGGCGGACCGGACGGGCTCCTCCGGCTCGGAGAACACCGGCGTCGGCTTGGTGCGCTCCTCCTCGACGGCCGTCGGCCACGGGATCTCGGTCTCGATCGCGTCGCAGAACACCAGCCGCAGCAGCTTGCGGACCTCGGGTTCGAGGCGCTCCACCAGGGCCGCGCCCGCGACGGCGACCGCGCCGGGCGTCGACCGGCCGGGCGTGCCCACGGTGAGGCGGGCCCACTCCGGGTCGACCGGCAGGGCGCGCACGTCGGCGCCACCGGCGGCGGTGGCCTCGCGGACCCACAGCCCGGACGCCACGACCTCCAGCACCACGCCGTCGCCGAGGCCGAACACGCCGGGGCTCAGCTCGGCCAGGCCGGGCACGGGGTCGCGGTAGCCGGAGACCTCGTTCTCCTCCGCCAACGCGCGGGGGATGCAGCGCATCTCGGTGACGAACGGGTGCCACGTCGGCTGGCCGCGCCGGTTGACCGCGACCACGACGGCTCCGCCGCCCTCGCGCAGGTTCGACACGGGCAGACCGGTGTAGATGTTGATCGGCTCGCCGAGCTGCTCGGCCACGAGCTGCGCCTGCTCGGCGCCCGCCTCGATGTCGTACTGCACGAGCCGGACCCGGCTGCGGGCCGCCGACGACAGCGCGTCGAGCAGCTTGCAGATCTCCTCGGTCGGGATCGGCGGCTGGCCCGGCCCGCCGATGACGATCGTCAGCACGTTCTCGCGGCACGGCAGCGCCACGATGGCGCGCGCGTCCGCCGAGTTCGGGTCGAACGGCACGCTCTGCGCGCGCAGCCACAGGCCCGCAGGAATGGGTTCGGCGATGCCGACGTCACCGGTCGGCCATGCCGAGTTCGGGTCCATGGCCTCCCACGCGGGCACCGGGAAACGCCTGCCGAACGGGGTCGGGGACGCGCCGGGCAGGAAGCGGAGCCAGCTGCCGTAGCCGGACGAGCCGGTGACGAACGCCGCTCCGGGCACGGTGGTGAGCGCGCCGTCCGGCGCGATGACCTCGGCCTGGATCTGCGACGCCAGCCACTGCGCGGGAGCCGTCGGGCGCATGCTGCCCGCGAACGACACCGCGAGCCGGATGCTGCCGCGGCCGCGCAGGGCGTTCGCGGCGGCCTGCCAGAACGTGCTCTCGCCACCCGACGGGAAGTCGATGACGACCACGGTGCGGCCGCGGTCGGCGGGCAGTGAGCGCGCGAGCGTCAGCGCCGCCTGGCTCGCGCCGTCCGGTGGCCCCACCACGAGTGTCGCTCCCGCGAAGACCACCGAGGCGTTGACCGCGGGCGCGGGAGCCGCCTGCTCGGGTTCGGGACGTGCTTCTTGCTGCTGCTCCACCGGTGCCACCTGTTCCACCACAATCTGCTGCTGCACGGCATAGTCCGCTTGCACGGCACGTTCCGCCTGCACCGCAGAGTCCTTACGCACGGCCCGCCGACCCCTCAACCGTTCGAACACCTCCAGCTCACGATCCTCACCGTGCTGTGGCGGCCTTGTGCAACTCCCGCAGCGCCCGAACCGCGGCGACCGCGTGCTCGCGGTCGACGGCCTGGACGGCCATGACCGAGACGTACTCGTCGTCGGGCAGCTCCAGCCTCGCCCACGAAGCGCCGTCTGGGAAGCTCACGTGCAGAACGTCCTGCCACGAATACCTGCTGGCCGTGACCACGTTCCGCACCTCGATGCCCTCGGCGTCGGCGCGCACGCGCGGCCTGCCGAGCAGCAGCACGCCACCCGCCAGGAGCACGCCCAGGCACACCATCGCGATCTGGTCGGACACCCGGAAGATCACCCCGGTCGGAGTGTCGCCGAGCAGCAGACCGACCGCGGTGAACACCGCGACGAGCCCGATCGCGCACACCGCGGTGACCCTGCGGATGCGCTTGGGCCGGAACTCCACCGTCTTGTCCACGGCCGTGCTCACTCGGTTCCCCGTCCCGACCCCCGCAGCCCCCGGAGCACCAGCGCGGTGTCCAGGGCCGCGGACGTCGCCTCGACGCCCTTGTCCTCGACCGAGTCCGGGAAGCCGGCACGGGCGAGCGCCTGCTCCTCGGTGTCGCAGGTGAGCACACCGTTGCCGACCGGAGTCGATTCGTCCAGGGCCACTCGCGTCAAACCCGCCGTCACGGCGTCGCACACGTATTCGAAGTGAGGAGTGCCACCGCGGATGACGACGCCGAGCGCGACCACGGCGTCGTGGTCGCGGGCGAGCGCCTGCACCACGACGGGCAGCTCGACGGCACCGGCGACCCGGACCACCGTCGGCTCCTCGACCCCCGCCTTGGCGGCGGCTTCGAGAGCGCGCGCCAGCAGGTTGTCGGTGATCCTGGCGTGCCACCGGGTCGCGACGATCGCCAACCGCAGGCCCTCGCTCCGCGGGACCTCGATGTCCGGACGGCCCTCGCCGCTCATGCCCTACCCCCAAGAAGAGTCATTCGGTGGAGTCCACGCTCACGACAGCGCCGTCGGTGCGCTGCGCTTCGTACTGTTCCAGCTGGTGCAGCTCGTGGCCCATGCGGTCGCGCTTGGTGCGCAGGTACCGCAGGTTCTCCGGGTTCGGCGAGATGGGCAGCGCCACGCGGTCGATCACGCGCAGGCCGTAGCCCTCCAGGCCGACCCGCTTGGCCGGGTTGTTCGTCAGCAGCCGCATGGACTTGATGCCCAGGTCGGCGAGGATCTGCGCGCCGGTGCCGTAGTCGCGGGCGTCGGCGGGCAGGCCCTGCTGGAGGTTGGCGTCGACGGTGTCCGCGCCCTGGTCCTGCAACTGGTAGGCCTGGAGCTTGTGCATGAGCCCGATGCCGCGGCCCTCGTGGCCGCGCATGTAGAGCACGACGCCGCGGCCCTGCGCGGAGACGGCCTCCAGCGCCGCGTCGAGCTGCGGACCGCAGTCGCAGCGCAGCGAGCCGAAGATGTCGCCGGTCAGGCACTCGGAGTGCACCCTGACCAGCACGTCCTCGCCGTCGCCGATGTCGCCGGTGACCAGCGCGACGTGCTCGATGCCGTCCAGCAGGCTGTCGTAGCCGACGGCGGTGAACGTGCCGTGCGCGGTCGGGATGCGGGCCTCGGCGACCCGGACGACCTGGGTCTCGTGGCTGCGGCGGTAGGCGATGAGGTCGACGATCGAGATGAGCGTCAGGCCGTGCTTCTCGGCGAACACCCTCAGGTCGGGCATCCGGGCCATGGTGCCGTCGGCGTTGGCGATCTCGCAGATCGCGCCCGCCGGGTGCAGGCCCGCGAGGCGGGCCAGGTCCACGGCGGCCTCGGTGTGGCCGGGTCGGCGCAGCACGCCGCCCTCCCTGGCCCGCAGCGGGAACACGTGACCGGGGCGGACCACGTCGTACGCGGTCGTCGCCGGATCGGCCAGCGTGCGGATCGTCAACGCCCGGTCGGCGGCCGAGATGCCGGTCGTGACGCCTTCGCGGGCGTCCACGGAGACGGTGAAGGCGGTGCCCATCCGCTCGGTGTTGTGGGAGACCATCTGGCCGATCTCCAGGCGGTCCAGCGCCTCGGGCTCCATCGGCGTGCACAGCAGGCCGCGGCACTCGGTCATGACGAACGCGACGAGCTCCGGCGTGGCCATCTCGGCCGCGAACACCAGGTCGCCCTCGTTCTCGCGGTCCTCGTCGTCCACGACGACGACGGCCTTGCCGTCCGCGATGTCCTTGATCGCCTGCTCGATGTCGGAGAAGTCCCTCATGAGCGGGTCACCTCCCCCTCGGTGCTGTCCACGGCTCCAGTGTCGCGCAGGTGCGGCAGCGTGAGGCGCTCGACGTACTTCGCGAGCACGTCCACCTCCAGGTTGACGGTGTCGCCGGGCGCGCGCCTGCCGAGCGTCGTCAGGTCCAGCGTGGTCGGGATGAGGCTCACGGTGAACTCGTCGTCCGTGATGCTCACGACCGTCAGCGAGATACCGTCGACCGTGATGGACCCCTTCTCCACGACGTACCGCGCCAACGACGGCGGCAGTCCGATGTGGACGACGTCCCAGTGCTCGGTGCTCTCCCGCGCCAGCACCGTTCCGGTGCCGTCGACGTGGCCCTGCACGATGTGCCCGCCCAGCCGCTGACCGACGGCGGCGGCGCGCTCCAGGTTGACCCGGTCCCCCGTGGCCACCTTGGCGAGGCTGCTGCGCACCAGCGTCTCGCGCATCACGTCCGCGGTGAAGGCGCCGTCGACGACCTCCACGACCGTGAGGCACACGCCGTTGACCGCGATCGAGTCGCCGTGCTTGGCGTCGCTGGTCACCAGCGGACCGGACACGGTCAGTCGTGCCGCGTCGGGCAGGTCCGCCACTCCGACGATCTCACCCAGTTCTTCGACGATCCCGGTGAACACCGTTCCTCCTCAGCCGTTCAACAACGCCGGAACGGCGGAGATCCGCACGTCCGGCCCGCACATACTGACCTCTTCGACCACCAGCCCGACAGCGTCGGTGATGGTCGCCACCCCGGCGTCGCCCAACGCCACCGCACCCGCCCCCAACAGCTTCGGCGCCGCGTACAGCAGCACCCGGTCCACCCGGCCCGCCTCGACGAACGCTCCAACGAGGGTGGGGCCGCCTTCCAGCAGCACGTCGACCACGCCCCGGGCGGCCAGCTCGGCGAGCACCTCGTCCGGGTCGTGCGTGCGCACGTGCACCGTCTCGGCCTCGTCGTCCGACACCTTCGCCCCCGGCGGCAAGTCCCCCTTGCCCACCACCACCCGCAACGGCTGGCGGGCCGTGGGGATTCCCCGAGCCGTCAGCCGGGGGTCGTCGGCGCGCACGGTGCCGGTGCCGACCATGATCGCATCGATCCTGGTCCGCAGCACGTGCACCTCGGCGCGCGACTCCTCGGAGCTGATCCACCGGCTGGTGCCGTCCGCGGCGGCGACCCGCCCGTCGAGCGTCGCGGCGTACTTCCAGGTCACGTGCGGTCGGCCGGTGCGGGCGAAGTGCAGCCACGCGCGCAGCGGTCCGCGTTCGACCTCGGTGGCCAGCAGCCCGCCTTCGGCGTCGACACCGGCGGCCCGCAGCAGCGCTCCGCCGCCCGAGGCCTTCGGGTTCGGGTCCGACACCGCGTACCGGACGCGGGCGACCCCGGCGGCGAGCAGCGCTCCCGTGCACGGCGGCGTGCGCCCCTGGTGCGAGCACGGTTCGAGCGTCACGACGGCCGTGCCGCCGCGAGCGCGGTCACCGGCTTCGGCCAGCGCGACGACCTCCGCGTGCGGCCCGCCGGGCGGTCGCGTCGCCCCGACGCCGACCACCTCGCCGTGCGCGTCCAGGACCACCGCGCCGACCGGCGGGTTGGGACTGGTACTGCCCCGGACCAGTTCGCTGCTCGCGATCGCGAGCCTCATCGCCTCGTCGAGCATCAGGGACGCGTCGAGTTGGCGGCGGCCAGCGCTCGCAGCGCCTCCAGCGCGCGACCGGGGTCCTCGGCGTCGTAGACGGCCGAGCCCGCGACGAAGCAGTCCACCCCGGCCTCGGCGGCGGCGGCGATGGTGTCCTCGTTGATGCCGCCGTCGATCTCGACGACCAGCCTCAGGTGCCCGGTGTCGACCAGCCTGCGCGCGGTGCGCACCTTGTCCAGCACCTCGACCATGAACGACTGCCCGCCGAAACCGGGCTCGACCGACATGACCAGCAGCGTGTCGTAGTGCCTGAGCACCTCGACGTACGGCTCCAGCGGCGTGCCCGGCTTGATCGACAACCCCGCCTTCGACCCGGCCGCGCGCAGGTTCTTCGCCAGCTGGACCGGGTCCGCGGCGGCCTCGACGTGCACGGTCACGTTGTACGCGCCCGCCTCGGCGTACCCGATCGCCCAGCGGTCCGGGTCGTCGATCATGAGGTGGCAGTCCAGCGGGATGTCGGTCGCCTTGAGCAGCGACTTCACCACCGGCAGCCCCAGGGTCAGGTTCGGCACGAAGTGCGCGTCCATCACGTCGACGTGCAGCCAGTCCGCGCCGGTGACGGCCGCGGCCTCGCGGGCGAGGTGGGCGAAGTCGGCGGACAGGATGCTGGGGGCGATCATCGGCTGGTGGACCACGGAACAGGAGTCTAGGTACCGCCGTCCCGCCGTGCGGGCCCGGACTACTCGTTTGTGCGGTAACGCCGTTCGAAAAGCTCTGAGCTGCGGTTTCAGGGGCACTGAGGCACTACTCACGCAGGTAGTTCCACCCACGATCGGGTACGCCTACCGTCGGGGCCGGGGGCTCGATCTGGGAGTGGCAGTGATGAACCGGGAGTTCGACCGCAAGACCGCAGTGGTGACCGGCGCGTGCGGCGCCATCGGTGCCGAGGTGGTCGCCGCTCTGGCGACCCGCGGCGCCGTCGTGACAGCCGTGGACCGCGACGGCCGCGCCCTCTGCGACCTGGTGGAACGCCTGCAACGGGAAGGCCTGCGGGTGGCGGGCAGACAGGTCGACATCACCTCTGGCCCCGCCGTCGAGTCCCTGGTGGACCAGGTGGAACGCGAAGTCGGCCCGGTCGACATCGCCGTGAACGCGGCGGACGTCCTCCGCACCGGCAAGGCCACCGGCCTCACCGACGACGACTGGTCGCAGAGCTTCGCCATCAACACCCACGCCGTCTTCCACCTCAGCCGCGCGGCGGCCGCCCGCATGGTGCCGAGGGGCGGCGGCGCCATCATCACCATCGCCACGACCGTCCAGTCCCACCAGCCGGGCTACGCCGCCTACAGCGCGTCGAAGGCCGCAGCCACCGCCTACGCGAACAACCTCGCGGCCGAGGTCACCAGACACGGCATCCAGTGCACCGTCATCACCCCCACCCGCCCGGAAACCCCCGTACTCCGCTCGGTGGCCGACTCCGACGCCCACGCCACAGCCGTAGCGGCCTCAGTCCTGGCAGCTCTGACCCACCACGCCAACGGCACAGCCGTAGGCGCCTGAAACCTCCCGCCGAATCCGCCGGCGGTGGGTGCCTGAGCACTGGGGGTGCTCAGGCACACCAAGACCCAGCACGGCTGGCGCAACACGGCGAGTTCCCGCCAACAACGACCTCACCAGGTCCCACCACGCCAAGCGCACAACGGACCCAGCCCCCACCCAGCCAAACCATCCCGCCCCCACCACAACCACCT
>DATMCA010001517.1:0-4821 GCA_035559015.1 Umezawaea sp.
CGACGACGAGCAGCACCAGCAGGGTGCCCGCGAGTCGGGTGGCGACGAACCTCAGGGTGCGCATCAGCGTCGCACGTCCGTCCTGGGGTCGAGCGCGTCGCGCAGGCCGTCGCCGAACACGGTGAACGCCCAGGTGGCCAGGAACAGCGCGCCGCCGGGGAAGACCAGGAACATCGGGTCGGTCACCACCCACTCGACCGCGTCGCTGATGGACCGGCCCCAACTCGGTGTGGGCTGCGGGATGCCGACGGTCAGGAACGACAGCGCCGCCTCCAGCCCGATCTTGCCGGGGATGGACAGCGTCGCCACGACGATGATCGGCGCCCACAGGTTCGGCAGCAGTTCGGCGCGGAACACCTGCCACGGGCTCGCGCCGAGGATCCGCGCGGCGGACACGAAGTTCCGCTTCTTCAGGGTCAGCACCTGGGCCCGCACGATCCGGGCGACGGACGGCCAGCCGAAGAAGCCGATGACCACGATCAGCAGCAGCGGCCGGGAGACGCTGCTCGGGACCACCGCGCCCAGCGCGATCATGAACACCAGGTACGGGAAGCCGAGGAACACGTCGGCGGTCCACGTGACGACCCGGTCGGGCCAGCCGCCGCGGTACCCGGCGCCCGCGCCGACCAGGACACCGATCAGCACCGACACCGCTGTGGCGGCCAATCCGATCAGGAACGAGGTGCGGGCGCCGTGGACCACGATCGCGAACAGGTCGCGCCCGGTCAGCGGTTCGACGCCGAACCAGTGCGTCCCGCTCACCCCGCCGAGCGCACCCGCCGGGCCGCCGGTCGCCGGGTCGAGCGCATCGGTCCGGTAGGTGTACGGGTCCTGACCCTCGATCGCGGTGAGCAGGTCGGCCGCCACGGCGGCGAACCCGAGCACCGCGATGGTGATCGCGCCCGCGAGCGCCCAGCGGTCCCGGCGCAGCATCGCCCTGATGGCCGCGCCGACCGACCGGGTCGGGGCCCCTACGTTCTCTGACAACGTTGACCTGCCTGTGGGTGAGCGGACGATCGGTCACGATAGGCAAGTTCGCAGCGCTAAGGATCACCTCCCACGATGTGGGACGGCCGGCCGTCCCACCTGGCCTCGTCCTCCCCTTCGCGGACGGGCGGCGAGCCGGACATCGCCGTGTACGGCTCCAACTGGACGATCATCTTGGCCGGCGGCGGCAGCGAAAACCGCCAACAGGGCGCCCACGCCTTGGGCCAAAGCGCTGAGCCACGCACGCGGAGCACCGACGCCGAGACGGGGATCACCGCCGATCACCCCTGGACAGCCTGGACTGGACTGCCTGGACCCGACAACGTCGTCGCCCTGCACGAATTCCGCCTCCCACACCACCGGGGACCTCGGCTCCACGCCGATCCGCCGCCGCGAGGTGCGGTTTCGTCGATACTGGTGCGATGCGGGTGATCGCACGTGCCGGTGTCCACGAGATCGAGATCCAACGATCGCGCTTCCTGTGCAGCGTCGGCCGGGTCGGCGACGAGGCCGAAGCGGCGGCGTTCATCGCCGGCGTGCGCAAGGAACACTGGTCCGCCAACCACAACTGCTCCGCGTTCCGGGTCGGTGGGACACAGCGGTCCAGCGACGACGGCGAACCAGCGGGCACGGCCGGTGTGCCGATGCTGGAGGTCCTCATCCGCCGCGACCTGACCGACACCGTCGCCGTCGTCACCCGCTACTTCGGCGGCGTCAAACTGGGCGCGGGCGGCCTCGTGCGCGCCTACGGCCGGGCGGTCTCGGAGGCGGTCGACGCCATCGGCACCCTGGGACGAGCCAGGTTCGCCACGTTCGCGATCACGGTCGACCACGCCGACGCGGGCAGGCTGGAGAACGCCCTGCACGCCGCCGGCCACCGAGTGGCGGACGTCGCCTACGACAGCCGCGCCACGATCACCGTGCACGTCCCGGAAGCCGAGACCACACCGTTCCATGACTGGCTGGCATCCCAGACAGCGGGCGCCACCACGGCCGAACCCGGCCCGCCGATCGACCTGGACGTCTGACGACTCGACATCCGAACGGGTGGTCCGAGCATCACCTGCGGCACGTGCCCCGACGACCTCCCGATTGCACAGGTCGATCACCGCGTCCAGGTACGACCCAGCCCTCCCGATCGCGGACGGCCTCGGAACTCTCGTTGGTGCACAACCAGTCGCGCAGAGTTTGGTGATGGACGCCCATCTCACGGGCGACCCGACGCAACCTCTCGTGATCTTGTGGCGTCTCCTTCTGTGCAAGCACGACTTGACCATGGGGGATACATGCGCAAGGTATTGATGGCGGCTGTCCTGGCGAGCGCGGCGCTGATCGGGCTCGCGGGCACGGCATCCGCTCAGACGGACTACTCGTGGCCGCCGAAGGACATCACGCCGGTCCACAAGACCAAGGCGGAACTGCGGGTGCAGGCGGACGGGTTCTCCGCCCACGAGCAGCAGACCTTCCCACGGATCTTCCCCGGCACGCAGAACGTCACGCCGGGACCGTGGGGCCACGAGGCAGAGGGCCTGTTCGACGACATGCAGTACATGAACAACTCGATCGGGTTCACCTACCAGGGCCGCAACGTCACTCTGTTCACGCAGGTCCACGCTCCCGGCCGCTACACTGACTCGCCCAAGCAGCTCTGCGAACGGGACAGGTGCACCGGCGCGGTCGGCGACCACCGGGGCGGCCTGATCGTCTTCACCGAGCTCGACCAGTTCGGCATCAGGGCGGCGACGAACTTCCGCCCGAACGGTGAGGTCGTCTGGACTCAGGGCACGCTGAGCGACAACCCGGCCCAACTGGCCGCGGTCGCCACCGACCGCGCCTACACGTTCACCCGCTAACAGTTCGGTGACGTAGGCCTTTCCGCTCGCCAGGTCACCTCATCGCGGCTCCGAAGGCTGCCCGCGATGAGGTGGCCGGCGCGCGGAAACGCGCCCACCACACGCTTCCGAACTCCCCCACTCGCTGGGAGATCACGAAAGTGCCGCCGGCAGCCAATGTCGAGCACTGCCCTCGTCGCACGCCACCAACCGATCACTGCCATGAGATCTCACGAGACGAACTCCCGCCCTGGGACGTGTCGGCTACTGAGCAGCGGCTAGTCGTTCATTGGCCTCCTCGATGTCGTCCTGGGTCGGTGCGTCGTCCTGGGACAGGGACTGGCGCCAATGGCCGGTGAAGTCGATCGAGGACTTCGGCACACCTCGATCGACCAGGTGACGCCGAAGCGTGCGCACTGCCCCGGCCTCCCCCGCCAACCAGACGAACGGAGCACCCTGCGGCAGGGTGGCGGCCGCAAGCGCGTCCGCCAGCAGAGCGCCCGAGGGTGCGGTGCTGTCGTCGCGGTCCAACCAGTGCACGGTGGCGTTGCCCGGCAGGACCTGGTGTTCAGCCTCGTCCGCAACCTCGATGTACACCTCCACCGCCGTGTCACCGGAGACGCCTTCGAGGATCGACGCGATCGCGGGCAGTGCGGTGGCGTCGCCCGCCAGCAGGAGCCAGTCGGCTTGGGCGATGGAGGTGGCGAGCGAGATGGGTCTGGCGAACGAGGCGGACGGACCGAACATGCTGAGAACAGCGCCCGGCCGCGCGGTTTCAGCCCAACGGGTCGCAGGACCCGCGTGGTCGTGCAGGACGAAGTCGATGTCGATCGTGCCGCTGTCCGGGTGGTGGGCGCGGATCGTGTAGCTGCGCATCCACGGTCTTTCCGGTTCGGGTATCTCGCTGTAAGCCTGGTACCAGCTCATGAAGTCGGTGTCCGGCGAGGGCAGGACGGGGCGCGACTGCCCGGCTCGGGGGAAGTAGAGCTTGACCTGCTGGTCGAGTTCCACCGACGTGTAGTCGGCCAGGTCGCTGCCACCGAAGGTGATTCGCGCCATGTGCGGGGTGATTCGTCGGGTGGCGACGACCTCGATCTGGCGGATCGGTTGCTGGTTCACGGGATTCCTTCCTGGGTCAGGCCCCGATATAGGCGCGGAGGTGGCGAGCGGTCAGGGAGTCGCAGGACTCCACCAGGTCGGCGGGCGTACCGGTGAAGACGATCTCCCCACCGTCCTGCCCCGCGCCGGGCCCGAGGTCGATGATCCAGTCGGCATGGGCCATCACGGCCTGGTGGTGTTCGATGCAGATGACGGTGTTGCCGTCGTCCACCAAGCGGTCCAGCAGGGCCAGGAGTTGGTCGACGTCGGCCAGGTGCAGGCCGGTGGTCGGCTCGTCCAGCACGTAGACCGTCGCCTTCTCGGCCATCTGGATGGCGAGTTTGACGCGTTGGCGTTCGCCACCGGACAGGGTGGTGAGCGGTTGGCCGAGCCCCAGGTAGCCGAGGCCCACGTCCGCCAGGCGGTCGAGGATGGCTCTCGCCTGGCCGGAGGTGAAGAAGTCGCGGGCCTCGGTGACGGGCATGGCAAGAACCTCGCTGATGTTCCTGCCCCGCAACGTGTACGTGAGCACCTCAGGCGTGAAGCGCTTGCCCTCGCACTGTTCGCAGACCGACGCGACACCCGCCATCATCGCCAGGTCCGTGTAGACGAGACCGATGCCCTTGCAGTTGGGGCAGGCCCCCTCGGAGTTCGCGCTGAACAGGGCCGCCTTCACACCGTTGGCCTTGGCGAAGGCGGTCCGGATCGGGTCGAGCAGACCGGTGTAGGTCGCCGGGTTGCTGCGACGGGATCCGCGGATCGGCGACTGGTCCACGACGGCCACACCGTCCCGGCGCGGCAGCGAACCGTGGATCAGCGAACTCTTGCCCGACCCGGCCACACCGGTGACCACGATAAGGACACCGAGCGGGATGTCGACGTCGACGTTCTTCAGGTTGTGCGT
>DATMCA010001518.1:0-4443 GCA_035559015.1 Umezawaea sp.
GGGCCTTCCCGATGATGACGGGGGCGAAGGGCGTGATCGGCGACGACGACGTCGACGAGTTCGCCCGCACCTACGCGCGGCCGAACGGCTGGCGGGGCACGGAGGACCTCTACCGGTCGATCTTCACCGACGCCGGGCGGATCAGGGCCCTTGCCGAAGCACGGCCGTTGACCGTTCCGGTGCTCACCGTCGACGCCTTCAGCGCTCCCGCCACCGAGCGGACCTTCCGCCAGGTGACCGCGGGAGCCGTCACCTCCGTGCGCTTCGAGGGCGTTGGGCACCTGGTGGCGCAAGTAGCTCCCGAGGCCCTCTCCGCCGCCGTCCTGGAATTCGTGGGGCGGGTGGACGGCGTCCGGTGAGCGGGAGGAGCGCGCCCGTCCTCCGACGCGGACCGGCTCCCCACCCGCTCGCGTGACGTGGTCCGCGTCAGCGGGTGCGGATGACCGTCAGACGGAAGCGGCCGTCGGTGTCGGCGGCGTGGGCGATGGCGGCGTTGGCGTCATCCAGGTCGAACTCGTCCACCTCGAACTCCCGCAGGTCCAGCAGACCGGCTCGGGCCAGTGCGATGAGCCTGCCGTTCGCCTCCGGCGGGTACATCCACTGGCCGCGCACGGTGATGTTGTTGCGCATGAGCCACGGGTAGGGGAGGGCGAGGTCGGCGCCGCCGAGCATCCCGACGCCGCCCATCAGCACGACCCGGCCACCCTCCCGGACGGTCGTGGCGGCCACGCGGACCGGTGTCGTGCTCGCCGAAGGCGGGAGGAGGTCGAGGACGAGGTCGATCGGGTCCGCCGCCGCCCTCATCCGCTCGCGGTCGTCGGCCTCGTCGCCGGACAGCCGGACCGGGAGCACGCGGGGGCCGAAGCGGCGGACCAGGTCGGCGAGCACGGCCTCGTTCCGGCCCGGTGCGACGACCCGGCCCGCGCCCATCGCCAGGGCCACGGCGACGGCCGCGCTGCCGAAGTTGCCGGTCGCCCCGCTGACCAGCACCGTCTCGCCCGCCCGGAGACCGCCCGCGAGCAGCCCGCCGTACGGCACCAGGCACAGGTTGAGCGCGGTCCACCGGCCCGCGTCCCGCTCGTCGACCGGGCCGAGCGGGTGGGCGTTCTCCGTGGGCACGAGCAGGCGCTCGGCGTACGAGCCCTGGCCGAAGTGCTCCTGCAACCGCAGGCCGCCGTCACCGCGGGCGCTCGCGCCCTGCAACGTGATGTCGGGCGTCACCCCGCCGTCGCGGGAGCGGATGGTCGGGTCGCACAGCACCCAGTCGCCCGGCGCGAGGTGGGTCGAGTCCGGGCCGACGGCGAGGACCCGGCCGACGGCGCCCGCGCCGGGCGTGACCGGGAGCGTGAGCAGGTAACGCCGCTCGCCGCTGAGGACCTGGGCCGCGTAGGGCAGCACGCCCGCGGCCACGACGTCGACGAGCACCTCCCCGGTACCGAGCACCGGGTCCGGCACCGTCTCCACCGACAGCGGCAGGCCGAACTCCTTGAGCACAGCGGCTTTCATGGGTGTTCCGTTCCGTTCGGGGGTGTGTTCCCCGATCGTGAACCGGTCGCCGACGCGGATCCAGGCCTAGCATCGTCCTAGGACTGGCGACTACCACCTTCGAGGAGTCGGATCGTGTCGGAAGGGTTGGGGGAGTTCCTGCGCTCGCGGCGGACGCGGCTGACGCCGAAGGAGGTCGGGCTGCCCGACGGGCGTCGACGTCGCACGCCCGGCCTGCGCCGCGAGGAGGTGGCGGAGCTGGCCGACATCGGCGTGGACTGGTACGTCCGGCTGGAGCAGGGGCGGGCCGTGAGCCCGTCGCCCGCGACGATCGACGCGCTGGCACGGGCGCTGCTGCTGGACGACACCGAACGCGCGCACCTGGAAGCGTTGGCGCGCAACGGGAAGCGCGGGCCGTTCGAGCGCGAGACCGTGCCGGAGGCCACGCGCCGGGTCGTGGAGGCGATGGCCGAGCCCGCGTACGTGACAGGCCGCCGGTGGGACTTGCTGGTGTGCAACGCCGCAGCGGTGGGGTTGTTCGGGGAGAAGCCCGACAACGTCCTGGAGCACCTGCTGCTGACCACCGCCGGGCGGGAGTTGTTCGGTGCGGGCTGGGAAGGGCAGGCGGCGCACGCCGTGGCCCAGTTCCGCGTGGCGTTCGACCTGTGGGCGCCCGACCGCGCGTTCGTCGACCTCGCGGACCGGCTTCGTCGCGGCTGCCCCGAGTTCGCGGGCTGGTGGGAAGCGCACGACGTCGTCGGTGGGGGAGCCGGCCGCAAGATCGTGAACCGGGTGACCTACGACTACGCCACGTTCCGGGTCAACGAGGACCCCGAACTGCGGTTGACCGTCTACACGGCCGAACGGGCCGGGAGCAGGTAGCTCCCGGCCCGTTCGGCTGCTGGTCATCTCGGGTCCGCGGGAAGAGTTTCCGCGATCCTCGATCAGGAAAACGGTGTCGGTCGGAGAAAAGCGCTCCGACCGACACCGTCCCGCAACCCCTACGGGGTTGCGGGATAGTCCTTGACGAACACCGGCGTGCCGGTGTTGGTGGTGTCGGCCGGGCCGCCCACGCCGTTGACGACGTGGTCGACGACGCCCGCGCTGAGGTTCACCGTCATGATGTGGTGCAGCTTCACGCCGGGCGTGTTCGGCACCTCGAACCCGTTCTCCGTGTGGATGGTCGGGTTGTTCTGGTTGAACACGTAGACGCCCGCGCCGAAGAGCGAGTGCGTCTTCACCTTCGCGCCGACCTTGTAGCCCGCGTAGCCCTCGACGCCGCCGTTCGTCCAGTCCGCCTGCGTCGGCGGGTCGTACGGCAGTTCGTTCTGGTACAGGATGGTCGTGCCCTTGTCGCCGTTCCAGGTGGTGTTGTACTTCTGGAAGTGCTCGACGAACAGGCCCGTCGCGGTCACGCGGTCACCGTTGATGACCGCGCCCTGGCGGCCGGTGTTGGTGTTCCAGCGCTGCGTGTCGGTGAAGCCCTCGACGCCGTGGTCCGCGCGCCACACCCAGGTGTGGTCGATGAGCACGTCGTTGCTGTTGACCTCAAGGGCGGTGTCGACCTTGCCCACGTGCGGTCCGCCGACGCGGAAGTACACGTCGGACAGCGTCGTCGGGTTGGACGGCGTGCTCCAGTCCCAGCCGTTCTTCTTGCCCACGCGCAGCAGGACCGGCGACTCCTTGAGGCCGGCGTCGACCGTGACGCCCGCGATGACGACACCGGGGACGTCGGCGACGTCCAGCGGGATCGCGCCGTTGACGGCGGTCAGCGTGGCGTGCCCGAGACCGAGGACGACGGTGTTGGGCAGCCGGACCTCCAGGCTCCGCGCGACGTCGTAGACGCCGGGCGTGAGCAGGAGGTTCTTGCCGATCAGGAGCTGGAAGTTGAGGTTCTGCACCGAGTCCGTGGGCTTCGCGACGTAGAAGTCGCTCAACGGGATGGTGCGGCCCGCGGTGGCGTCGGCGGCCCAGGAGGTGCCGGAGGTGTTCTGCTTCGCGGCGGGCACGCGGACGTTGTACTTGCCCTTGGCGTCCACGAACAGGTACGGCTTCTCGCGGCTCACCGGGGTCTTGGCGACCGTGGTGTACGGCGGGTCCGGGAACGCGGAGTCGTCAGGGGCGCCGACGACTCCGGAGAACACCTGGTTCCACACGCCGTTGGACCAGCTCGCGACCTCGCTGTTGCGGGTCAGCCACTGCTGCTGCGAACCGTTGGTGGTCGCGGGCAGCTTCGAGTCGGCGATGAACCCGCCGCTCGCGTACTGCGGACCGGCGGTGCAGTAGTCCATGAGGGACAGCCCGCCGTTGGTGAAGTTGACCCGGCGCATCGACACGGCCTGGGACACGGCCCAGAAGTTCGCGGTCGAGCGGCAGCCGTCCTGGCCGGTCGCGTTGACGTTGACCGTCAGGTTGGAGATGGTGCGCCAGAAGTTCACCAGGGCGAGGCAGTTGCTCGTGCCGCCGTCGGCGAGGCAGCGGTTGTAGACCTCGACCTTGCCGTTGATGACGACGTCGGTCGGCGCCGCGCCCAGCCCGGTGATCTCGGTGTAGTAGCCGACCTTGATCTGGAGGGGCTGCGTGGCCGTGCCGTACGTGCCCGGCTTGAAGAGGTAGGCGAACCGCTCGGTGCCCATCTCGTTGTCGACCTGCTTGGCGTAGGTCGCGTCGAGGGTCGCCTGGATCTGCGCGACCGGCATGCTCGGGTCGAACACCGTGGTGTTGACGCCGAAGTTGGGGGTGCCGCCGCCGTGGGACTGGGTGCTGGGAGCGGCCGTCGCCGTGGTGGCGGCGGTCAGCGTCACCGCCAGACCGAGGGCGAGCGCACGGCCGATTCGCCGCTTCGTGGAGCCCGCGAAGATCATGCGGATCGTCCTCTCAGTCGGGTGGCCGGTGACGGGCTGGGGAACGCTCCGGCGGTGGAGCCTGTGCGGCGCACGATCATCGTCGACCTGCCTG
>DATMCA010001519.1:0-5665 GCA_035559015.1 Umezawaea sp.
ACCGGGTCCTGTGGGCCACCGTGGCGTGGCTCGCCGTCGTGACCACCGTGATCCAGTTCGGCTTCACCCGCGCCGCCCGCGTGGTCGACCGGCGCAGGCACGCGTCCGTCTAGGTCGGACGAACTCCCGAGCACCACTTCACCAGCACCACCTCAACGCCGGCCGTGCCGGCGCCTCACAAAGGAACCCGATGCGAATTCGTGCTGCCCTCGTCGCCCTGCTGCTGACCGCGGCGGGCTGTGGCAGCGGCACCACCGCCGCGACCGACCCCGCAGCCCCGCTGAAGGTCGGTGTCAGCCCCACCCCGCACGGCGAGATCCTCAAGCACGTGGCCGACACCCTGGCCGCGGAGAAGGGCCTCAAGATCGAGGTCGTCGAGTTCACCGACTACGTCCAGCCGAACACGGCCCTGGTCGACGGTTCGCTGGACGCCAACTACTTCCAGACCGTGCCGTACCTGGACACGTTCAAGCAGTCCAGCGGTGCCACTCTCGAATGGATCGGCCCGGTGCACCTGGAGCCGCTCGGCGTGTACTCGAAGAAGCACAAGAAGCTCACCGACCTGCCCGAGGGCGCCAAGGTCGGCGTCGCCAACGACGCCACCAACGAGGCGCGCGGCCTCAAGCTGCTCCAGGCCAACGGGCTGATCAAGGTCAAGGCGGGCACCGAGGCGACCGCGACGATCCGCGACATCCAGGACAACCCGAAGAAGCTGGAGTTCGTCGAACTGGAGGCCGCGCAGCTGCCCCGCTCGCTGGAGGACACCGACGCGTCGGTCGTGAACGGCAACTACGCGATCGACGCCGGCCTGAAGCCCGCCTCGGACGCCCTCGTGCTGGAGAAGGCGGAGGGCAACCCCAACGCCAACGGCCTCGTCACCCGCGCCGAGCTGAAGGACGACAAGAGGATCAGGGACCTGCTCGCGCTGCTCCAGTCGCAGCAGGTCAAGGACTACATCAACGAGAAGTTCGCCGGTGCCGTCCTGCCCGTCTGACCTGTGCGCGGAGGCCGCCCGACCCCGTCGGGCGGCCTCGGCCGCGGCCCGATGCGAGCGAACACGTCCTCGACGCCCGTAGGCTGCATGTCGTGCTCGCCGTAGTCCCACCCCCGGTCACCGTCCGCGTCCCGGCCAAGGTCAACCTCCACCTGGCCGTCGGGAACCTCCGCGCTGACGGTTACCACGACATGGTCACCATCTTCCAGGCGTTGTCGCTGCACGACGACGTCACCGTGGCGGTCGCCGACGACCCCGGCGTGGAGGTCCGCGGCGAGGGCGCCGACTCGGTGCCCACGGGCCCGGAGAACCTCGCGTGGAAGGCCGTTCGAGCGCTGGCCGCGCACGTCGGGCGTGATCCCGAGGACCCGAAGGTCCGCGTCGTGATCCGCAAGAACATCCCCGTCGCGGGCGGCATGGCGGGCGGCAGCGCCGACGCCGCCGCCGCGCTGGTCGGCCTCGCCTCCCTGTGGAGGCTGGAGGTCGGTCGCGACGAACTGGCCACCCTCGCCCGCGGCATCGGCGCGGACGTCCCGTTCGCCCTCTACGGCGGCACCGCGCTGGGCACCGACCGCGGCGACCAGATCGTCCCCGTGCTCGCGCGGCACCCGTTCCACTGGGTCATCGCGTTCGACAAGGGCGGTCTGTCGACGCCCGAGGTGTTCGTGGAGCTGGACCGGCTGCGCGCCGACGGCAACCCGCCGCGCGTCGGAGCCGCCGAAGCCGTGCTCGAAGGGCTCGCGTCCGGCGACCCCAGGCAGCTCGCGCTGCTGCTCGGCAACGACCTCCAGGCCGCCGCGGTGTCGCTGCGGCCGAACCTCCGGCGGACGCTGCGCGCCGGGGTCAACGCGGGGGCGCTCGCCGGGATGGTGTCCGGCTCCGGGCCCACCTGCGCGTTCCTCTGCACGGACGCCGACTCCGCCGTGCGGGTGGCCGCCGAACTGGCGGGCGCCGGTGTGTGCCGGACCGTTCGCGTCGCCCAGGGCCCCATGCCCGGTGCGCGCGTCGTGGCCTCCGAAGAAGCGCCTCGGCCGGTGCCGCCCGAGGTCCACGCTTAAGTTCTCGTTCTCGTCCTCCCTACTTGAAGGTGCGCTTCCACGATGGCCAACCTGGTCAACCTTGAGTCCGTGTCCAAGTCGTTCGGTGTCCGGCCGCTGTTGGACGGGGTGTCGCTGGGCGTCGGCGACGGCGATCGGATCGGGGTGGTGGGGCTCAACGGTGGCGGCAAGACCACGCTCCTGGAAGTCCTGGCCGGGCTCGAAGAGCCGGACACGGGGCGGGTGAGCCAGAACCGCGGGCTGTCCATGGCCGTGGTGACCCAGCGGACTGAACTGCCCGAGGGGTCCACCGTCCGGCACTCCGTGATCGACCCGCTCGGCTTCGACGCGGAGCACGAGTGGGCGGCCGACCCCCGCGTCCGGTCCATCCTGGACGGCCTGGGCATCACCGCGCTGGGCCTGGACTCCCCGGTCGGGACGATGTCCGGTGGCGAGCGCCGCCGGGTCGCGCTGGCCGCCGCCCTGGTGCAGGACCTGGACCTGCTGGTGCTGGACGAGCCCACCAACCACCTGGACGTCGAGGGTGTGCGCTGGCTGGCCGGGCACCTGCTGGCCCGCAAGTCGGCGCTCGTGGTCGTGACGCACGACCGGTGGTTCCTCGACACCGTGTGCACCCGCACGTGGGAGGTCGTCGGCGGGCAGGTCGAGCAGTACGAGGGCGGTTACGCGGACTGGATCTTCGCCCGTGCCGAGCGCGGGCGGTTGGCGGACACCCTGGAGGAGAAGCGGCGGAACCTGGCCCGCAAGGAGCTGGCCTGGTTGCGGCGCGGCGCCCCGGCCCGGACCTCGAAGCCCCGCTACCGCATCGACGCCGCCGAGGCGTTGATCTCGGACGTGCCCGCGCCCCGCGACAAGGTGGAGCTGCTGGCGTTCGCGAAGCGGCGACTCGGGCGCACGGTGCTGGAGCTGGAGGACGTCTCGCTCACCGTGGGGAACCGGACGCTGGTCAAGGACCTGACGTGGCGGATCGGGCCCGGTGACCGGATCGGGCTGGTCGGGGTCAACGGGTCCGGGAAGACGACGCTGCTGCGGCTGCTGGCCGGGGAGCGGGAGACCGAGGGCGGGCGGCGGATCCAGGGGCAGACGGTGAAGTTGGCCCACCTGACCCAGGAGCTGCACGACCTGCGCGGGTCGATGCGGGTGCTGGAAGCCATCGAGGAAGTCGCCCGGCGGGTGGTGCTGGGGAAGCAGGAGATGTCCGCCTCGCAGCTGGGGGAGCGGTTCGGGTTCTCCTCGCAGAAGCAGTGGACGCCGGTATCGGACCTGTCGGGCGGGGAGCGGCGGCGGTTGCAGCTCTGCCGGCTGCTGATGGCCGAGCCGAACGTGCTGCTGCTCGACGAGCCGACGAACGACCTGGACATCGACACGTTGCAGCAGCTGGAGGACCTGCTCGACTCGTGGCCGGGGACGCTGGTCGTGATCTCGCACGACCGGTACCTGGTGGAGCGGGTGTGCGACCAGGTCGTCGCGCTGTTCGGGGACGGTGGACTGACCGATCTTCCAGGGGGGATCGAGGAGTACCTGCTGCGGCGGGATTCCCAGCGGGAGCTGGCCGCTTCACGGGAAGCCGTGCCGGTGCCGGTCGCGGTGTCCAGCGCTGCGGACCAGAGGGCGGCTCGGAAGGAGCTGTCCAAGCTGGAGCGGCGGATGACGACGTTGCAGAAGAAGGAAGCGGAGTTGCACGCGGCTTTGGCGGCAGCGGCTACGGAGCCTGAGCGGTTGTTGGCGTTGGACGCGGAGTTGCGGGCTGTGCACGCCGAGGTGGCGGTGGTGGAGGAGCAGTGGATGGCTGCCGCGGAGTTGGTCGAGGGCTGAGGGTGTGAGGTGGAACTGGCGGCGTTCAGCGGAACGCCGCCAGTTCCGTTCTGGCTCGCTCAGCGGCCGCGGCGCTTGAGTTCCGCTGCCAGGCGGGGCATCAGGTCGTCCACGAAGGCGCAGTCGTAGCCCTGGCCGTTGAGGAGGGCGTGGGCGAACCTGACCTTGGTGATGTCGGCCGAGGTGGCGCCCAGCATGCCGTCCAGGGCGATGCCGATCTCCTCCAGCATGCGGTCGACCTGTGCTTGGCGGTAGCCGCGCTGGTGCGGTGCCGCCGGGGGGAGGCGGACCAGGCGGAGTTGTTTCCAGCTGGTGATCGGGGGGATCCTGCCGGGGGCGTCGGGGCCGCCCGCCAACTGTCTCTCCACGCGGGCGAGGAAGGCGTCGACCTCGTCCTCGTCGTAGCCCCTGCGGCCGATCAGCGGGCGGCTGAACTTCATCTCCCGCACGTCCGCCGCGGTGAGGTCGTCCTGGCCGAGGAGGGTGTCCTCGATGCGGTCGAGGAACTTGTCGACCTGGGACTCCTGGTAGCCGCGCCTGCCTCGCGGGGGCTTGCCGAACGCGGCGGTGCGGACGTCCCGTGCCGTCAGCGGCGGTTCCACCGGCTTCGGCTTGACCGGGATCGGGGGCGACTGCTCCAGGGTGACCACGACGAGGTCGAGGAACATGTCGACGTCGTCCTCGTCGTAGCCGAACTGGTCTGCCGTGGCCTCGCCGAACTCGATCTCCTGGACCTCCAGCGCCGTGAGGGTGTCCTCGCCCCGCAGCGTCGCCTCGATGCGGGCGAGGAAGGCGTCGATCTCGCCCTCGTGGTAGCCGGGGGTGTCGCCCCGCGGCTTGTGGAAGCGGACCCCCCTCACGTCCTCCGGCTTGAGCCTGGGAGGCGGCTGCATCTTGGTCGACGTCGCGTGCGCGCCCAGGGCCGGAGCGACGGCCTGGCGGCGCTGCGGGGTCGATTCGAGGGTTTCCGCCACCAGTTCGAGGAACAGGTCGACCTCGGTCATGTGGTAGCCGACCGCGTCGGGCCCGGCGAAGGGGAAGCGCATCGCGCGGATGTCCCGCGCGGTCACGGTGTCCCTGCTGCGCAGCGTCTCCTCGACCCGGTCCAGGAAGTCGTCCACCCGGTCCTCGTCGTAGCCCTGCTCACCCGCCGGGGGGCGGTGGAACACCACCTTGCTGACGTCGTCCGCGCTCAACAGCGGCGCGGGATGCGCAGGCTGGTGCTGTTTCGTGTCGTGGCCAGCCCGATCCACCCATGCCTCCCTTAAACCCTTTCAGGGAAGTATCTCCGGATGACAGCCGAATAGATTAGCCCCAATGGCCTAATGACGGTTGTTGCGAGGACCGGGTCGGAAGTATCGCGCTCGCCGGACGCGCGCGCAGGTCGGCCGATCTACCCTGACCACCATGAGCACGTTCGTGAACACGATGCTGGACACGGCCACCGGACCGGGCGGTCGGGCCAAGGGGATGACGACGGGGGAGCCCAACGCCCCCCTGCGCCGCACATGGGCGGAAGTGCACGAGCACGCCGCCAGGTTGGCCGGCGGACTCGTCGCGGGCGGCACGGAGCCGGGAGCGGCCGTCGCGGTGCTGGCCGCCGACCCGGCGGAGATCGCGCCCGCCGTGCAAGCCGTGTGGATGGCGGGCGGCAGCACGACGATGCTGCACCAGCCGACCGCCCGCACCGACCTGGCCGAATGGGCCGAGGACACCATCAAGGTGCTCTCGATGATCGACTCGAAGCTGGTGCTGCTCGGCAGCCCCTTCGACGCGCTGTCGGGAGTGCTCGACCAGC
>DATMCA010001520.1:0-13691 GCA_035559015.1 Umezawaea sp.
CGCGGCCGGGGCGGTGCAGAGCGGGTACTCGGCGGCGGCGTCGTTCTCCGGCAGCGGCACGGTCGCCTCGGTCGACGTGAAGGTCGGCGACGTCGTGACCAAGGGGCAGAAGCTGGCGTCGGTCGACCCGGCGCAGGCCTCCCTCCAGGTCACCATCGCGCAGAACAACGTCAACCAGGCCTACCAGACCCTGGTCGACGCGCAGGCCAGGGGGACGAGCACCCCGCAGCAGCAGACCGCGCTCGACTCGGCGGTGCTCGCGCGGGACCAGGCGAACGAGGCGCTCGCCGCGACCACGCTGACCGCCCCCGGCGACGGCACGGTGACGTCGGTGTCCGGCAAGGTCGGCGACAAGGTGAGCGCCGGGGGTTCGGGGGCGGCCGCCACCACGACGACCGCGCCCACCGGGTTCGTCGTCATCACCGATCTGAAGAACTTCGTGCTGCACGCCAACGTGGCCGAGAGCGACGTCAGCAAGCTGAAGGTCGACCAGGCGGCCACCGTCACGGTCAACGCGCTGCCGGGCAGTCCCGTGCAGGCCAAGGTCACCGGTGTCGACCTGCTGCCGACCACGTCGAACAACGTGGTGCAGTACGGCGTCACGCTCGCGCTGACCGATCCGCCCGCCACGCTCAAGCCCGGCCAGTCGGCCAGCGTCGAGATCACCGTCGCGTCGGCGACCGGCGTGCTCGCCGTGCCGTCGGCGGCGCTGTCCACGATCGGCGCGGCGAACACCGTGACGGTGCTGGAGAACGGCGCGGAGTCGCGGAAGTCCGTCGAGGTCGGCGTGCGCGGCGACCAGTACGTGCAGATCACCTCGGGGCTCACCGAGAACGAGCAGGTCGTGCTGCCGCAGGTCGCCACGGGCACCCAGCAGCAGGGCGGCAACCGCACCGGTACCGGGACCGGGTTCCCCGGGACGGGGACCGGTGTCGGCGGCGGGCGAGTCGGCGGTGGGACCGGCACGGGCACCGGACCGGGCCGATGAGCGACCCGGTCATCGAGGTCCGCGAGCTGCGCAAGACCTACGGCGCGGGCGACACCGCCGTGCACGCGCTGCGCGGGCTGAACCTCACCGTCGAGCGCGGCGAGTACCTGGCGATCATGGGCGCGTCCGGCTCCGGCAAGTCGACGCTGCTGAACATCCTCGGCTGCCTGGACGTGCCGACCTCGGGCTCCTACCTGCTCGACGGCATCGACACGGCCGAGTTCGACGAGGCGCGGCTGTCGTTGCTGCGCAACCGGAAGATCGGGTTCGTGTTCCAGTCGTTCAACCTCATCCCGCGCACCACGGCGCTGGCGAACGTCGAGCTCCCGCTGGTCTACGCGGGCGTCCGGCGGGCCGAGCGGCGCAGGCGGGCCAACGCGGCGCTGGAGCTGGTGGGCCTGCTCGACCGGGCGCACCACGCGCCCAACGAGCTGTCCGGCGGCCAGCAGCAGCGCGTGGCCATCGCCCGCGCGCTGGTCACCAGCCCGGCGATGGTCCTGGCCGACGAGCCGACCGGCAACCTGGACACCGAGAGCAGCCGCGAGGTTCTCGGCATCCTGGACCGGCTCAACGCGATCGGCCGCACGGTCGTGCTGATCACCCACGAGGACGAGGTCGCGGCGCACGCGTCGCGCACGGTCCGGGTCGTCGACGGACAGGTCGCGGGGGTGTTGGTGTGAGGCTCCTGGAGATCGGCCTGTTCGCGGTCCGCGGCGTCACGGCCAACAAGCTGCGGTCCACGTTGACCACGCTCGGCATCCTCATCGGCGTCGCGTCGGTGATCCTGCTGCTCGCGGTCGGCAACGGCGCGTCCACGGCGGTGCAGCAGAGCATCGCGGGGCTGGGCACCAACATCCTGACCATCTCGCCGCAGCGCGGCGGGGGCGGCAACCCGTCGGCGGCCAGCTCCTCGAAGCCGCTCACGGTCGCCGACGCGATCGCGCTGGCCGACAAGGCCGAGGCGCCGGACGTGAAGTCCGCGTCACCGGTCAGCTCGACGTCGGCCACGGCGAGCGTCGGCGGGATCAGCTACAGCGTGTCGCAGTTCGCCGGCACGGACCCGGCGTACTTCGAGACCACGAACTCCGCCGTGGCGTCCGGGAACCTGTTCACCGACAACGACGTGGTGCAGGCCCGCAAGGTCGTGGTGCTCGGCGCGACCGTGGCGGCGCAGCTGTTCCCGGCGGCCGACCCGGTCGGCAACACGGTGCTGGTCAACAACATCCCGTTCACCGTCATAGGGGTGCTGGCGGCCAAGGGTTCCAGCGGCCTCCAGGACGGCGACGACCTCGCGGTGGCGCCGCTGACGACCGTGCAGAACGCGCTCACCGGGTACGGCGGCCTGTCGCAGATCGTCGTGCAGGCGACGTCCGCCGACGCGCTGCCCGCCGCGCAGGCCCAGGCGACCACGATCCTCAACGGCCGCCACCGGATCGGCATCGGCCAGACCGCCGACTACCGGATGCTCAGCCAGGAGCAGCTGCTCACCACGCGGACCGCGACCACCGACACGTTCACCGTGCTGCTCGCGTCCGTCGCGGCGATCTCGCTGCTCGTCGGGGGCATCGGCATCACCAACATCATGCTGGTGACCGTCACCGAGCGGATCCGGGAGATCGGCATCCGCAAGGCGGTCGGCGCGCCCAAGTCCACCATCCTGGGCCAGTTCCTGGTCGAGGCCACGATGTTGAGCCTCTTCGGCGGCGCGCTGGGCGTCGCCGTCGGGGTGATCGGCAGCCAGTTCACCATCGCGGGCATCAAACCGGTGATCGTGCCGTCGTCGGTGCTGCTCGCCTTCGCGGTGTCCGCGCTCATCGGCCTGTTCTTCGGCAGCTACCCGGCCAGCAGGGCCGCATCGCTGCGCCCCATCGAGGCGCTGCGCCATGAATGACGAGGGAGTAGACGTGTCGCAACCGACCGATCCCGAGCACGTGCTCGCGGAGCCGCTGCCGGACAAGGACCTCGACCTGGACAAGCCCAAGGCCGGCGTGAGCAGGGTGACGCTCGGCCTCGGCGTCGGGGTGCTCGTGCTCGCCGCGTTCGGCGGCGGCGTGTGGACGCACTCGGCGTTCGGGTCCACCACGACGTCCGCCTCGGCGCCCGCCGCCGGACGGGCGGGCGGCGGGTTCCGCGGCGGGGCGAACGGCCAGACCCCGCCCAGCGGTGTCCCCGGCAACGGCAACCGGGCAGGCGGCTTCGGCCGCGGCACGATCGGCACCGTCGACCACGTGGACGGCACGACGATCTACGTCAAGACCCAGGACGGCACGGTCGTCAAGGTGTCCACATCGGACACCACGAAGGTCGACGTGACCAAGGTGGGCGCCCTCGCGGACCTCGTGGCGGGCAGCCAGGTCGTCGTGCAAGGCACGGCGGGCGAGGACGGGACGGTCGCCGCGCAGACGGTGACCCAGCGGCCTGCCACCGGGTGATGGGAGGATCGCGGGATGGCGGAACGCACCGGTAGCGGCAGGCTGCTCGTCGTCGAGGACGAGTCGAGCATCCGCGAGCTGCTGGCCGCCAGCCTGCGGTTCGCCGGGTTCCACGTGGACACGGCGGCGACGGGGGCCGAGGCGCTGCGGCAGGTGGAGCGCGAGCGCCCGGACCTGATGCTGCTGGACGTGATGCTGCCGGACCGCGACGGGTTCGAGGTCGTGCGGTGGCTCCGGGCGGCCGGGCAGAGCGTGCCGGTGCTCTTCCTGACCGCCCGCGACGCCGCCGACGACAAGGTCACCGGGCTGACCATCGGCGGCGACGACTACGTGACCAAGCCGTTCAGCCTGGAGGAGGTCATCGCCAGGGTGCACGCCGTGCTGCGGCGCACCCGGCCGGACCAGGAGCAGCGGCAGAGCGGGTGGCTGGTCTGCGCCGACCTCGAACTCGACGTGGACGGCCACCAGGTGCGCAAGGCGGGCAGGCTGATCGAGCTGTCGCCGACGGAGTTCAAGCTGCTGCACTTCCTGCTGCGCAACGCGGGCCGCGTGCTGTCCAAGGCGCAGATCCTGGACCAGGTGTGGCACTACGACTTCAACGGCGAGGCGAACGTGGTCGAGTCCTACATCTCCTACCTCCGCCGCAAGGTCGACGACGCGGAGCCCCGGCTCATCCACACGGTCCGGGGGTTCGGCTACGTGCTGCGCCGCCCGTCGGCGTGATCCGCTCGGCCTTCGGGCGCCTGCCGCTGCGCGTGCACCTCGTGCTCGTGGTGGTCCTGCTCGCCGCCGTCGGCCTGCTGGGGACGTGGCTGATCGGCTCGAAGGTGATGGAGAGCTACCTGCTGGGCCAGGTCGACGCCCGGCTGACCCGGACGAGCGCGCTGGCCGAACGCGGCATCGGCCGCGGGTTCGGCCAGGAGGTGGGGGTGCTGCGGCGGGCCGACGGCTCGTCCGTCGACCTCGCGCCGGTCACGGGCAAGCGCCCCGACCTGCCGCCGGTCGGGGCGGTCGCGGCGGGCGACCACGTCACGGTCGGGTCGGTCGGCGATTCGGGCACCCGGTGGCGGGTCGTGGTCCGGCAGGTCGACGGCGGTGAGCTGGTCGTCGCCACCAGCCAGGTCGACGTGGACAACGCCGTGGACGACCTGCGCCGGACGTTCCTGCTGATCAGCATCGGCGCGCTGGTGCTGATGGCCGGCGCGGGGTACTGGCTGGTGCGCGGCAGCCTGCGGCCGTTGGAGGAGGTCGAGGCGACGGCCGAGGTGATCGCGACGGGGGAGCTGTCCCGGCGCGTGCCGGTGCGCCGACCGGGCAGCGAGGTCGGCAGGCTCGCCACGGCCCTCAACGCCATGCTCGGCCAGATCGAGCAGGCCTTCCACGCCCGCACCCGCTCCGAGGAGGCCGCGCGGAACTCGGAGCAGCGGATGCGCCAGTTCGTCGCCGACGCCAGCCACGAGCTGCGCACCCCGTTGACCTCGATCCGCGGCTACGCCGAGCTGTACCGCCAGGGTGCCGTGACAGAGCCCGAGGACGTGGCCGCCGTGCTGCGCCGCATCGAGGACCAGGCCTCGCGGATGGGCCTGCTGGTGGAGGACCTCCTGCTGCTGGCGAGGCTGGACCAGCAGCGGCCGCTGGAGCGCGTTCCCGTGGACCTCGCGGTGCTCGCGGTCGACGCCGTGCACGACGCCAAGGTGATCGCCCCCGAGCGCGCCATCGCGCTGCGCCTCGACCTGCCGCCCGGCGGGGCGCCGGTGCTCGGCGACGAGACCCGGCTGCGCCAGGTGATCGCGAACCTGATCGGCAACGCGCTCACCCACACGCCCGACACCGCGCCGGTGGAGGTGCGGCTGGGCACCACGCTCGTGGAGGGCGTTCCCGCGGCCCGCTTCGAGGTGGCCGACAGCGGTCCGGGTCTCACGGCCGAGCAGCGGGAGCGGATCTTCGAGCGCTTCTACCGCGCCGACGCGGCCCGCAGCCGGGAGAACGGCGGGGCCGGTCTGGGTCTCGCGATCGTCTCCGCGCTCGTGGCCGCGCACGGCGGCCGCGTGGAGCTGGACACCGAACCGGGCCGGGGCGCGGTGTTCCGCGTGCTGCTCCCGGTGGTCGTCGACTCGCCCTGAGTCGGGCCCGGCGTGGCCTGGACGGGAATGTCTGCCCCGGAGGTGTTGACACTCCGGCGGCAACCGGTTCGTTTGCGTTGCCCAGTGCGAAACTTTATGGGGCGATTGTCGCTCCATATACCTCCGGACCTGTCCGGAAATGGCTGGTGCGCATGTGCTCCACACGTGTTTTGTGGGCTTTGTTCCTGGGGCGCGCAAATGATTTCGCTACGGGAATCCGAAGGTTCGCGGTCCTTCGGCATTCCGTGCATCCAAATGGGGGCTCAATGCTCGCAATCGACTGAGTGACGATCACTCCGGACGGACTACCTGCATAGATGACGGATACATTCGAGCGTCACGTTGTTATGTCATGTACGTCACAATCCCATCTGACGAAATGGTGTGACAGTCGGCGATGTCCTGGGCTAACTTTTCACCTTGTCGGCGCTGACCGACTTGAATGAGTCTGGATAGGCCTGGGGGCCGTAGTGAACTGCGATCGCGAGTCGACCTGAAGTCCATTCGCTCATCGAATGTCATAGTCCTAACATCGTTCTCTTGCGGCTGCCGACGACTGTCTGCCGCATAGGCATGGGGTTATTGCTGCGCACTCCGCGGAGTGCGCGCGAAGCATGCCCGATTACTGAATCCACAATGGAGGATGTGCAATGACCACGAGCGTTTCCGCCCCGCAGTGCCTGGTCTGCGACACCGCTTTCGAGGTGTCCGCCGACTGGGAGAAGGGCGAGATCATCGAGTGCACCGGCTGCGGCCAGGAGCACGAGGTGGTCGAGAGCGTCGACGCGACCGTCCGGGTCGAGCTGGCCCCCGAGGTGGAAGAGGACTGGGGCGAGTGACGCCGGACGTCGTCCTGTCGCTCACCATGCTCCGCCCGGACGAGAAGCTGCTGCTCACCGCGCTTCGCGACCGGGACCTGGAGGTGCAGGTCGCCCTCCAGGGTGATCTCGCGGACGTGGTGTCCCTGCGGTCGGAGGCCCCTCCGCTCGCGATGATCCGCAACCTCTCGCACCGGGACGCGGTCGACGTGGCGCGCAGGCTGGAGTGCCTGGGTGTGCGCACCGTCAACCGCTCGTCGGCGATCGAGATCTGCAACGACAAGGGCTTGCAGGCGCTGGTGTTCGCGCGCAACGGCGTGCCGCACCCCGTGTCCTGCCACGCCTACAGCTACGAGCAGGTGCGCACCGCGATCGACACGGTGGGCTGGCCCGCCGTGGTCAAGCCGGTCAGCGGGTCGTGGGGTCGGGGTGTGACCCGGCTGCTGGACACGAACTGCCTGGACGCCTGGGTGGGGGGCCGCGAATCCGCCGACGCCGCGGGCAAGCTCTTCCCGGTGCTGGTGCAGGAGTACGTCGAGAAGCCCGGTCACGACCTGCGCGTGATCGTGGTGGGCAGGACACCGGTCGTGGCCATCCAGCGGATCTCGGACGACTGGCGCACCAACACGCACCTCGGTGCGTCGGTGGCGCGGACCGAGATCACGGCCGAGGTCGAGAAGCTGTGCGCGCAGGCCGTCGACGTGCTCGGGGAGGGCTTCTACGGCGTCGACCTGCTGGCGGACAAGGAAACCGGCGAGATGAAGGTCCTGGAGGTCAACGCGAACCCGGAGTTCGCGAAGTCCTCCGCGGTGCACGGCGTCGACATCGCCGGGCACCTGGCCGACCACCTCGCGGACCGGGTCCGCGAGAGATCCGAACCGACCGCGGCCTGACCGCGGAACTTTCTTGGGGGAGAGGAAAAAATGGAGCCGTACGACACGGCTACGGTGCTCACGCGCGTCCTGACTTCGGGCGTGGTCATGAGCATCGAGAAGAACGACCGGGAACTTCCCGGGCTGGAGCGCGTGCTCAAGAAGCACGCCAAGCGCGCCAACGCGGTGCTGCTCAACAGCGGCACGGCGGCGGTGCACGCGGCGCTCGTCGGGCTCGGCGTCGGCCACGGTGACGAGATCACCCAGCCCGGCCTGGACGACAAGACCGCCGCGTTCCTGTCCTGGCTCGGGGTTTCGGTGCGGGACGGGGGTCCGGCCACGTTCGACCGGATCAGCCTGACCGGCGACACCACCGCCGACCTGGCGCCGTTCGCGGCCGCGTCCACCGCGCCCGCGCTCGTCGTCGACCTGACCGGCCTCGGCTTCGGCCCGGCCGCCGCCGTCCTCACCGACGACGCGACCGCGTGGGCCAAGGGCGAGCGCCTGAAGATCTTCGGCGCGTACGACCTGCGGACCATGTGGACGCAGGAGGAAGCCGACGCGGACCTCGTGCCCGGCGTCCAGTTCAACTACCGACTCAGCCCGCTGGTCGCCGCGTGCGCGCGCATGGCGCTGACCAAGGTCGCCCAGCCCGCCGGAGCCGCGTCATGATCACCGACTTCCCGTCCTCGCCGCTGCCGCTGCCCACCGAGGAGGAGGTCGGCGCGGAGCTGGCCGCCCTCGGTGGCGACTCGATCATCCCCAAGGGCCTCGGCCGCACGATCTTCCCGATGATCACCAAGGAAGACGTGTTCACCATGCTGCTCTCGCAGCGCCAGTCGCCGGAGAAGGTCGTCGCGGACTTCGCGGAGGCCTACCGCTCCTACGTCGGCGCGAACTTCGCGCTGCCCACCGCGAGCGGCACGTCGAGCCTGCACATGGCACTGGTCGGCGCGGGCGTCGAGCCCGGCGACGAGGTCATCGTGCCCGGCTTCACCTTCATCGCCACCGCGCAGGCCGTCGTGGCCGCGCACGCGATCCCGGTGTTCGTCGACGTCGACCCGAAGACGTACTGCATGGACCCGGCCGCCGCCGAGGCCGCGATCACCCCGCGCACCAAGGCGCTCATGCCGGTGCACGTCCACGGCCTGCCCGCGGACGTGGCGGCGCTGCGCGCGCTGGCGGACAAGCACGGCATCGCGCTGGTGGAGGACGCGTCGCACGCGCACTCGGCCAGGATCGACGGCAGGGTCGCGGGCTCGTTCGGCGACGCGGCGGGCCAGAGCCTGATGGCGGACAAGAACTTCCCGCTCGGCGGCGAGGGCGGCATCGCCTTCTTCGCCACCGAGGAGGCCCACCGCCGCGCGGTGGACTACCTGGAGCGCCACGGCATCGACTACGGCATGTCGTGGATCGCGGCCGCGTTCGGCAGCAGCCAGCTCGCGCGGCTGCCGTACTACGACCAGGTCCGCGCGCGCAACGCGAAGCTGCTCGGCGAGGTGCTCGACGAGACCGGCCTCTTCCGCTCGCCGTTCGTGCCCGAGGGCTACGTGCACGCGTACAACATGTACCGGATCACGCTGGTGCCCGAGGCCGTCGGCCTGGAGGACCTGCCGGTGCACGCGGTCAAGGAGGCCGTGCACGAGCTGCTGGTGGCCGAGGGCGTTCCCGCACGGGAGTGGCAGAACACGCCCATCGCCTGCCACCTGCCGTTCCGGAAGCGCTCCGGCTTCGGCAACGGGTACCCGTTCACGCTGAACCCCGGCGCGGTCCGCGACTACACGCCGCAGGACTTCCCGGTGACGCTGAGGATGCTGGAGAGCACGCTGACGCTCTGCCGCGAACTGCGGTCGCCGGTGGAGTTCGAACGGGTGCTCCGCTACGCCGACGCGTTCCGCAAGGTGGCCCGCCGCCCGGACGCCATCCGCAAGCTCGTGGCGGACGGCGACTACCCGAGGCCCTGGGAGAAGGCGGCCCGTCTTGGCTGACGTGGTCGCCCCGGGTACCGGCGAGCGGGTCAGGGTCGCCGTGATCGGCGCCAGCGGGTACTCCGGTGGTGAGCTGATCCGGCTGCTCCTGGACCACCCGTCGGTCGACCTCGCCTTCCTGTCGGCGGAGCGCAACGCGGGCTCCGCCGTCAGCGCGGTCCACCCGTGGCTGCGCAACCACCCGCGCGCGGCCGGGCTCAAGTTCCGGCCGCTCGCGGAGCTGTCCGAAGTGGACACCGTCGACGTAGCGTTCGCCTGCCTGCCATCGGGCAAGCTGCCCGCCCTGCTGCCCGCCGTGGCGGAGCGCGCGAAGCGCGTCCTCAACGTGGCGGGCGACTTCCGCCTGCACGACGAGGCCCAACTGCGGGAGCACTACCCGAAGTCGGCGGAGAACCCGGCCACCTTCGACTACTACGTCCCGGAACTCGCGGCCACCCCGCCGAACGGGCGTTTCGTCAACCTGCCCGGCTGCATGGCCGTGACCACGATCTACGCCCTCTACCCGCTGTTCGTGCAGCCGTTGGTCGAGGCGGAGGTCGTCGTCGACGCCAAGACCGGGTCGACCGGGGGCGGGCGCAACGCGGACGAGCACCACGCCGAGCGCGCGGGGAACTTCCGCGTGCACAAGCTGTTCGGCCACCGCCACATGCCGGAGATCCGGCAGGCGGTGGCGGAAGCGGCGGGCCACGCCCCCGAACTGCGCTTCTCGACGTTCAGCCTGGACGTCCCGCGCGGGATCGTGGTCACGGCGTACGCGAAGCTGCTGCCGGGGGTGACGGCGCTCGACGTCAAGCGGGCGTTCGCCAAGGCGTACGTGGGCAAGCCGTTCGTGCGGGTGCGCACCGCGCCGAAGAACCCGCAGGACTACCCGATGCTCAAGGCGATCACCGGGTCCAACGTGGCCGAGGTGGCGGTCAGCGTGCGCGGCGACCAGGTCGTGGTCGTCGCGGCGCTGGACAACCTCGTCAAGGGCGCGGCGGGCCAGGCGATCCAGGCGATGAACCTGGTGCAGGGCTTCCCGGAGACCGCGGGCCTGCCGATGACGGCGGTGGCGCCGTGAAGCCGCTGCACGTCGTCAAGGTCGGCAGCGCGACGCTGGACCGCGAGGAGATCTTCGCGGAGATCGCCGCGCTCAGCGCCCGCGGTGCCCGCGTGCTCGTGGTGGCGGGCGGAGCGGTGTTCATCGAACGCCACTACGCCGCGCTCGGCCGCGAGATGCCCATGCGCCGCATGGCGAAGGGCGACGAGTTCCGCTACTGCCCGCCCGAGGAGATGCCGCACGTCGTCGCCGCGTACGAGCAGATCGCGCTGCCCGCCGTGGAAGCCGGTCTGGCGAGGCACGGGATCGCCGCGTTCACCTCGGTGGGCTCGCACGGCGGTCTCGTGTCCGGGGTGGCGAACAAGCCGATCCGGGTGCTGTCCGACGACGGCCGCACCAGCGTGGTGCGGGACCACCGCGCGGGCGTGCCCGACGCGGTGGACACCGTGCGGCTCAACGCCCTGCTCGACGCCTACGACGTGGTGTGCCTGTCGCCGCCCGTCGCGGGCGCCGACGGGATCGCGCCGCTCAACGTGGACGCGGACGTCCTCGCGGCGGCACTGGCCAACGCGATGGGCGCGGACCACCTGCGGCTCGTCACCGGCACGCCGGGTCTCCTGCGGGACCCGTCGGACCACTCGTCCACGCTGACGGACCTGCACCCCGGTGAGGGCAAGGAGTTCGCCGGCGGTCGGATGCGGCAGAAGGTGCGGGCGGCCGAGATGGCGCTCGCCGGCAGCGCGGACGTGGCGATCACCGGTCCGCACACGCTGGCCGACGAGAGCGGGTGGACCCGGTTCTGGCCGGAGCCGCCGCTCGCGGAGGACCTGGAGCTGCTGACCCGCACGGTCGCGATCCCGTCCGTCTCGCGCGACGAGCACGAACTGGCCCGCTACCTCGCGCGCTGGTGCGCCGAACGAGGCATCGAGTCGTGGGTCGACGAGGTCGGCAACCTGGTGGCGGTCAAGGGGAACGGGCCGCGGCGGCTGCTGCTGCTCGGCCACCTGGACACCGTGCCGTTCCACTGGCCGGTGCGCTGGGAGTCCGACGAGCACCTGTTCGGCCGCGGTTCGGTCGACGCCAAGGGGTGCCTGGCGAACTTCCTCGAAGTCCTGGCGGGCACCGAGGTGCCCGCCGACGGCCAACTGCGGGTCGTCGGCGCGGTCGAGGAGGAGATCTCCTCGTCCAAGGGCGCGTTCCACGTGCGGGACAGCTACCCGGCCGACGCGGTCGTGGTGGGGGAGCCGAGCGGTTCGGCGAAGCTGACGCTGGGCTACTTCGGCCTGTTCAAGCTGAGGGTGACCGCGACCGTCTCCAGTGGGCACTCGGCGGGCATGGACGCGGTGTCGGCGCCCGACCGGCTGATCCGGGCGTTGCAGGACGTGCGCGAGTCCGTGCTGAAGGAAGCGCCCGAGGCGCTCAGCGCGGTCATCGACCTGTGGAACGAGTCCGGCCGCGAGTCGAACAGCGCGGTGGGGGTGCTCAACTTCCGCGTGCCGCCGGACGCCGACCTGGCGCTCCTCAAGGAGGTCGCGCTCGCCCACGTGGGCGACGAGGTCGCCATCGAGCCGCAGCGCGCGACGCCGGGCTTCGCGGGTGGCCGGGCCACACCGCTGGCCAAGGCGTTCACCCGCGCGTTCGGCAAGGCGGACGTCCGGCCGAGGTTCGTGGTCAAGAAGGGCACGTCGGACATGAACACGCTGGCCACCACGTGGTCCGGCGTGCCGATGGTCGCCTACGGGCCCGGCGACTCGACGTTGGACCACACCGACGTCGAGCGCATCGGGGCCGCGGAGTACCGCGAGGCGCGCGGCGTGCTGGCCGACGCCGTCGCGAACTGGTTCACGATCACTGGGGGAACACCGTGACGCTGGCACTGGACGCCGCTCAGGTACTCGCCGAACGCGCGGTCCGCGCGCGCAAGCTCGTGGTCGACATGGCCGCGAGCCCGCGCGGCTGCCACCTCGGCGGCAGCCTGTCGGTGATGGACGTCCTGATCGCCGCCCTGGAGCGGGCGAACCAGGACGAGGGCACCCGCGTGGTGCTGAGCAAGGGGCACGCGGCCGCCGGGCTGTACGCGGCGCTGCACGTCAGCGGGGTCATCGAGGAGGACCCCGCACCCTCCTACGGGATGCTCGGCAGCCCGTACACCGGTCACCCCGGCCCGAAGGTGCCCGGCGTGACCTTCCCGACCGGCAGCCTCGGCCACGGCGTCCCGTACGCCGCGGGCTGGGCGATGGCGCGCAAGCTCCACGGCCTGCGCGGCCTCGGCATCGCGGTGGCGGGCGACGGCGAGTTGCAGGAGGGCCTGGTGTGGGAGACCGCCCAGGTCGCCGCGGCACGGCGGCTGGGCAACTTCGTGCTCGTCGTGGACCGCAACGGAGGTCAGAACGACGGCATGGTCGCCGACATCTCACCGCTGCCGAACCTGGCCGAGCGGTTCGCCGCCTTCGGCTTCGAGGTGTCCGAAGTGGACGGCCACGACCTCGCCGCGCTGTCGGCGGTGTTCGCCGACGACCGCGCCGACGCCGACCGGCCGCTCGCGGTGATCGCCGCGACGGTCAAGGGCAAGGGCGTCCCTGCCGTGCAGGGCAAGGCGGGCTCGCACTACGTGACCATCGACAAGGACCGCGCCGAGAAGTGGAAGCGGGTGATCCGGTGACCGCCTCCGGACGCGACGCCTACCGGGACACGCTGACCCGGCTGGCGCAGGACGACGACCGGATCCTGTGCCTGGAGGCGGACCTGGGCGGCAAGAACCACCCGTTCGCCCTCGCGCACCCCGACCGGTTCTTCAACCTCGGCATCGCCGAGGCGACGATGGTCGACATGGCGGCCGGCCTCGCCGCGGGCGGCTTCAAGCCGTTCCTCAGCACGTTCGCGCCGTTCGCGGCGCTGCGGGCGGCGGAGAGCATGAAGCTGACCCTGGGCTACCTCGGTGCCGGCGTGACCGTGGTCGCGCCCTACGCCGGGGTGTCCGGGGCCTGGTTCGGCACCACGCACCACTGCCTGGAGGACCTCGCCGTCGTGCGGGCCATCCCCGGCGTGGTGATCGCGGCCCCGTACGGCGTCGCCGAGATGAACGCGGTCGTCGAGCACGCGGCGGCCTCCGGGCGACCGCACTACATCCGCACCGGCCGCAACGCCGGGTACGAGAGCCTGCCGTTCGACGGCCCGACACCGCCCGCCGTGAACTGGGACGGCGGCGCCGATCCCGACGCGGTGTGCCTGGTGTCGGTCGGCGAGGAGGGCACCCGGCTCAGCCTGGAAGCCCGCGAGCAGCGGCCCGACCTCGGGCACGCGCACCTCTGCTACCTCGACCACGCGCACCTCGTCGAGGCGGCGCTCGAACTGGCCGTGAGGCACTCGCGGTTCGTGGTCGTCGAGGAGCACCGCGCGGAGGGCGGCGTCGCGGAGGCGCTCGCGCTGCT
>DATMCA010001521.1:0-5060 GCA_035559015.1 Umezawaea sp.
AACGACGGTGGCCTCGGTGCGGACCATGGCGACGAGCGCGTCCAGCGCCCGCTCTGCGCGGAGTTCCTGCACGAACCCGATCAGGGCGTTGACGACCACGACGGCGAACACCACCGAGGCGTCCACCACCTCCCCGAGCGCGGCGGTCAGCACCGCCGCACCGAGCAGCACGTAGATCAGCGGGTTGTTCACCTGGTCGAGGAGTTGGAGGGCCCAGCCGCGGCCGTGCGGCGGCGGCAGGGTGTTCGGTCCCAGCTCCCCCAGCCTCCGCCGCGCCTCGCTCGGTGGGAGCCCGGTCTCCGCGTCGGTCTCGGCGAGGAGGACCACCTCGTGCGCCGGCATCCCGTGGTGGACAGCGGTCTCGACGTGCACAGCCGTGGTGATGGGCATGATCAGTTCTGGTCCTTCGCGCGCAGACCCCGCAGGAACGGGTCCACCGCCACCACCGGCGCGAGCCGCACGCGGGCGTCCACGACCTGGCAGCGCTCGTCGGTGGCGATCACCGGGTTGAGGTCGAGTTCGGCGATCTCCGGGACGAGTTCGGCCAACTTGGCCACCCGCAGCAGCACATCCCGCACCGGCGCCTCCGCCACGTCGAGGAACACGCCTTCCGAGGCCCGGAAGCCGTGCAGGAGGTCGTCCGCGTCCGCGGCGGACAGCGGGGCGAGCGCGGCCGCGCGGTCATCGACCAGGTCGGTGTCGACGCCCCCGAGCCCGGTCACCACCAGCGGTCCGAACTCCTGGTCGTTGACCACGCCCACGAGCAGTTCCCGGCCGCGGCTCGCCATCGGCTGGACGAACGCGCCGCGCAACCGGTCGCCGAACAGCGAGCGGAACCGGCTGAACGCCTCCGCGGCGGCTTCCGGGGTGTCCAGGTCGAGAACCACGCCGCCGCCCTTGCTCTTGTGCAGCAGGTCCACCGCGATCGCCTTCAGCACGACGGGGCAGTCGAACCCGCGCTGCGCGGACGCGGTCGCGTCGGCCGTGGTCGTCACGATCCCGCCGAGCACGGGCAACCCGAAGGCGCTCAGCAGTTCGACGACCTGGTCCGGGGCGAGCCACCCGCCACCGGGTTCGGCCGCCAGGTGGCCCACGACGACGGCGCGGGCCCTGTCCAGGTCGATCCCGTCGAGTTCGTCGCCGCCCTCGGACGGACGGGCCAGCCACTCCGCGCGCTCGGCGAGCTTCGCGAGCACGGCGGCGGCCTGGGCGGGGTCGGTGTAGCCGGGCACCGGTCCGGACTCCACGGCCGCCACCTGCCCGGCGTCCACCGCGAGGACGGGTTTGCCGGGCACCGGGTGGACACCGCCGGCGGGATCACCCGGTGCCGTGGGAACCGTGACCGCGATGACCGCGTCCACACCCGGATCGGCCGCCACCACGTCGAGGCACCGGGAGAAGGTCCTCTCGTCCACGACCGCGGTGGTGTCGACGGGGTTGTGCACGCTGGCCGTGGCGGGCAGCAATGCCCGCAGGGCCGTGACCGTGGTGTCCGACAGCTCGGCGACCGCAAGTCCGTTGTGCACGCACGCGTCGGCCGCCAGCACGCCGAGCCCGCCCGCGTTGCTGAGCACGGCGACGGATCGACCGGCGGGCAGCGGCTGGCCGTGCAGGGCCGCGAGCACGTCCACCAGTTCGGCGACGCTGTCGACGGCGGTGATCCCCGCTTGCCGGAACAGGGCGTCGCGGGTGATCGCCGGAGTGGCGGTCGCGGCCGTGTGCGACGCGGCAGCGCGTTGTCCGGCCTCGGAACTGGCGGACCGGATGGCGAGCACCGGCTTGCGCCGCGCGACCCGGCGCGCCAGTCGGGCGAACTTGCGCGGGTTGCCGAACGACTCCAGGTACAGCACCACGGCACGGGTGTGCTCGTCGCGCTCCCACCACAGCAGCAGGTCGTTGCCGCTGACGTCGTACTTGTCGCCCGTGGAAACGAGGTTGGAGGTCCCGAGGCCGATCCGGCTCAGCCGTTCGACCACGGCGATGGCGATGCCGCCGGACTGGGTCACCACCCCGACACCACCCGCCTTGGTGCGGGTCCGGGCGAACGTGGCGTTCATGCTCACACCGGGTTCGCCGGTGGAGACACCCAGGCAGTTGGGGCCGACGACGCGCATCCCGTGCTCGCGCACCGCGGCCATCAGCCCCCGCGCGAGTTCCGGGTGCTCGGTGACCCCGGCGGTGATGACCACCAGCGCCTTGACGCCACGACGTCCGCACTGCTCGGCGACCGCGGGCACCTTGTCCGCGGGCACGCAGAGCACCGCCAGTTCAGGTACGTCCGGCACCTCGTCGACCGACGGGTAGCAGGCGACACCGGCGATCGCGCTCGCGTGGGGGTTGACGGCGTAGAGATCGCCGGCGAAATCTCCGGCGACGAGGTTGCGCAGCAGGGCGTTCCCGACGCCGGTCTCCTTGCGCCCGGCGCCGATCACGACGATCGAGGTCGGCTTGAGGACCGCTCGCAGGCTCTGGACGTCCGCGGTGAGCTCCCGGTCGGCGACCGCGTCGAAGTAGGCCTCGACGGGTTCGAGACCGAGGTCGACGTGCACGACCTCGCCGTCGGCGGTGACCGTCCACACCAGACCCATGTCGGTGAAGACGTGCAGCATCCGGGAGTTGATGGACATGACGTCCGCGACGAAACGCCTCACGCCGCGGCGGACCGCCAGCGAGCTGAGGCGTTCGAGCAGCAGCGTGCCGACTCCGTGCGCCTGCTCGGCGTGCGAGACCACCAGCGCGACCTCGGCCTGCGTCGGCGGGTCCAGGACGATGTAGCTCGCCGCGCCGAACAGCCTGCCGCCGCGGAACGCCCCGACCGTGACGTGGTCCGCGTCGTCCGGCGTGGCCATCCGACCGACGAAGTCCTCAAGCTGACGGGATGAGGTCGTGAAGAACCTGAGGTAGCGGTCCTCCAGGGGCAACGACTCGTGCAGCGCCAGCAGCGCGCCGACGTCACCGGGTCCCAGCTCCCGCACCGCCACCACCGTGCCGTCGGTCAGCAGGGCCCGGTCCGGTTCGAGGTTCACGGCCATGACAAGCCTTTCTCCGCGTTGTGGTCGAACGTCGTCAGAGCAGGGGGCCGGGCGTGATCGGCGCGCCGGAGCGCAGCGGGTGCTCGTGCACCGGCTCCGCGGCGGGGTCGTTGACCACGACGACCGGGCACGACGCGTGGTGCACGCAGTAGAGGCTCACGGAGCCGAGCAGCGTCGCCATCACCGCGCCGAGCCCTCGACGCCCCACGACCACCATGGAAGCGTGCCCGGACGCCTCCACCAGGGCCAGCTTCGCTTCCTCCGCCGCGGCGACGGTGCGGATCTCGACCGCGGTGGTCAGACCGGCCACGGCGGTGTCGAGCACCTGCTGCTGCGCGGCGCGCAACTCCTCGGGCAGCATCCCGACCAGCATGTCGATCGGCACGGCGCCGACCGCCATGCCGAAGTCCCGGTGCTGCCCGGTGATCGCCTCGACGGCGCAGCCGCGCCGCTCGGCCTCCTCCACCGCCCACGCCAGGGCCGCCCGGCTCGCCGGGGATCCGTCCACACCGACCACGATCGGCCGGGAGTCGATGTCGTTCATGGTCCGCTCCTCCTGTGCTGGTGACACCGAGCTTCGCCGTTCGAGGAGGTGCGGGTCAGTGGCGGCGGTCCCGCCTGGTCGGGACCTTCGACCCTTCGAGTCCACCCGGCCCTGTCGGGGTGTGACGTTGGCCCCTCCCGGGTCGTG
Source organism: Umezawaea sp. (assembly GCA_035559015.1). Lineage (GTDB taxonomy): Bacteria > Actinomycetota > Actinomycetes > Mycobacteriales > Pseudonocardiaceae > Umezawaea. The sequence continues at coordinate 3,724 of DATMCA010001521.1, forward strand.
CTCACCGCGGGCAGCCTTGGAGCAGGACGAGCAGCAGGGAGGCGCGGGCATGAAGTCATCCGTGATCGTGGTAGGCGTCGACGGTTCCCCGGCCGGTCGGACAGCGCTGCGCTGGGCGATCGGGGAAGCGATCCGCACGGGCGCCTTCGTCGAGGCGACGACGGCGTGGGTGCGCGAGCCCGCGACGATCCCCGGCGACGGGACGCCGCACCGCAAGCACCCCGCGCGGGACCTGCACCAGATCGTGGAGGAGGTTCGCGCCGAGGTGCCGGGCGCACCCGACGTGGCGGAGGTGACGGTCGTCGGCGATCCGTCCGCCGTGCTGGTCTGCGCGTCGCGGCAAGCCGACCTGCTGGTCGTCGGCACACGAGCGGGCGGCCCGCTCGTGGACCTCGTGATGGGCAGCGTCGCGTCCGACTGCGTGCGGCACTCGGCGTGCCCGGTGGTCGTGATCCCACCCGGCGTGCACGTCTAGCGCTCACGCCGACGGGCCGTGCTCCCCCTACCCGACAAGGGGAGCACGGCCCGGTCCGCTGTTCTAGGAGATCGGCCGGACCACCGCGAGCGGGCACGGGGCGTGGTAGACCAGCGCCTGGCTGGTCGACCCCAGCAGCATCCCGGTGAACCCGCCGTGGCCCCGGCTGCCGACCACGAGGAGTTGCGCGTCCTCGGCCAGCTTCAGCAGCGCGCGGACCGGCCGGTCCCGCAGCACGACGCGGTCCACGTGGACGTCCGGGTACTTCTCCTGCCACCCGGCCATCCGCTCGGCGAGCAACCGGTGCTCGGCCTCCTCGACCTGCTCCCAGTCGATCGCGAGCCGCGCCTCGTCGTACGGGCTGTCGACCAGGAAGTCGGTCCAGGTCATCACCGCCTTCAGCGGCACACCCCGAGTCGACGCCGCGGCGAAGGCGAACTCGATCGCGGCCTCGCTGGCGGGTGACCCGTCCATCCCGACCACCACCGGCGCGTCGTCCACCGGGGTGCCGCGCACCACGACGACCGGGCACCGCCCGTGGGCGGACAGGCCCACCGCCGTGGAACCCACCAGCAGACCGGTGAACCCGCCAAGCCCCTGCGACCCGAGGACGATCATCCGCGCGCCGCGGGACTCCTCGACCAGAACCGGCACCACGGCCCCGGACACCGTCACCGCTCGCACGTCGATGCCCGGCTCGGCCGCGCGCGCGGCGGCTTCCGCCGCGGTGAGCCAGGTCTTCGCCTGGCCCTCCACGGTCCGGCGCACCTCGTACTCGGTGACGAGCAGTTCGGGGTATCCCCTGACGGGAACCAGCAGGGCGTGCACCAGGCGCAGGGGAACGCGGTGTCGCGCGCACTCC
>DATMCA010001522.1:0-4794 GCA_035559015.1 Umezawaea sp.
TCCCCGCTCGGTCAGGTGGTCCACCCCGCGGCCGTCGGTGTCGACCAGCGTGACATTGTCCCTGTTGAACGCCGGGTAGTAGTCGTCGCTGAACAGCGGGCGCTTGCAGAAGTAGTCGTACCAGGGCTGCAACGACTTCGCCGTGCCCGGATCCTCGACGATCCCGGTCACCCGCCGCCGGATCTCCTCCATCTTCGCGAAGTCGATCGCCTGCATGGCGGCGAAGTCCGGCCCGCCGCCGGGGCCGCTCCTCGCCACCGCCGCCATCCGCCTGCCCATCTCGGTGGCCTCGTCGTCGATGAGGTCGGTGTCGGCCGACAGGCCCGACATGACCTCCACGAAGTTGTCCATGCGCTTCCGCTGCCAACCGGGTTCGAGACCGCGGAACCAGTCGGCGTCGGTCGGCCTGTTGTTGCGGGCGTTGACCGTCGCCGGCGTGCGCTGGAACAGGTACACGTGCCGCGCGCTCTCGGCCAGGTGCGGGAGGATCTGGATGCTGCTCGCACCGGTGCCGATCAACGCGACCCGCTTGTCCGCCAACCGGTCCAGGCCGCCGCTCCAGTCGCCGCCGGTGACGCGGTAGTCCCACCGGCTGGAGTGGAAGGCCTGTCCCCGGAAGTTCTCGATCCCCTTGATGCCGGGCAGCTTGGGCCGGCTGAGCGGACCGGTCCCCACCGTCACGAACCGCGCGTGGAGCAGGTCGCCCCGGTCCGTGGCCACCGCCCACCGGGACCGCTCGTCGCTCCACGTGATGTCGGTGACCGTCGTTCCGAGCAGTGCCCGCGAGTAGAGGTCGTGGTGACGTCCGATGGCACGGGCGTGGTCGAGCATCTCCGGGCCGCCGGCGTACTTCTCCGTCGGCATCGTCCCGACCTCTTCGAGCAGCGGCAGGTAGATGTAGGACTCGATGTCGCAGCGCACACCCGGATACCGGTTCCAGTACCAGACACCGCCGAAGTCGCCCGCCTGGTCCACGATCAGGAAGTCGGGGGCGCCCGCCTCGTGCAGCCGCACCGCCATCTGCAACCCGGACCAGCCTCCGCCCAGGACGAGCGTGTCCACGTCGGCGAACCGGGGCTCACGCGGCCGACCTCCCGGGCTCGACTCCAGGTACGGGTCGGACGCGAAGTCCGCGTAGTCCCCGCTGACGTCCAGGTACTGCGCGTTCCCGTCCGCCCGCAACCGCTTGTCCCGCTCCCGGCGGTACTTCTGCCGCAGCAGCGCCGGGTCGAACGCGCTCGACGAACTCCGGTCACCGCCCGTGCTGTCGTCCATGGCGCTCCCCTGTCCTCAGCTGATGTCCCGCCGTGACATCACGGTAGCACCGATGTCACGGCGGGACATCATGCTAGCTTTGATGTCGCGGCGTGACATCGACCACCCGCGCCCCGACGGAAAGGCAGGCAGGGAATGAGCAAGGAACAACGAGCGGCGGTCGACGCGATCATGCGACAGCCGCGGCCGGCACCGCGGACCGTGGAGGAGATGCGCGCCGGGTACGCCGCGGCCCAGGCCAGGATGCTTGTCCCGCAAGGGATCCACACCTCCGAGACGACGCTCGGCGAACGTCGTGCCCTCGTCGTCGAGCCCGTCGACCCGCCGCGCCGGGGCACGGTCCTGTACTTCCACGGGGGCGCGTGGAGCCTGGGCTCACCCGAGACGTCGCTGGCCCTCACCGCGGGCCTCGTCACCCGGCTGGGGATGCGCGCGCTCTCGCCGGACTACCGCCTGGCGCCCGAGAACCCGTTCCCCGCGGCGGTCGACGACGGCGTGAACGCCTACCGGGCACTGCTGGACGGCGGCGAGGACCCCGCGCGCATCGCTCTCGTCGGGGATTCGGCCGGAGGCTCGCTCGCCGTCACGACCGCCCTCCGGGCCGGGGAACACGGCCTGCCCGCACCGGCGGCGGTCGTCACGTTCTCCGCGGCCCTGGACCTCACGCTCAGCGGCGCGAGCGTGGACGCCAAGGCGGGGATCGACCCGATCTTCACGCGGGAACTCCTCGGGCCCGCGGTCGACGTCTACCGCGCCGGCCGGGACGTGCGCCACCCCCACCTGAGCCCCGCGCTGTCCGCGGACCTCACCGGGTTCCCGGCGCTGCTGCTCCAGGTGGGCGCGAACGAGGTCCTGCTGGACGACTCGACCCGCATGGCGGCTCGGGCGGTCGCCGCGGGCGTGGACGTCGTCCTGGACGTCACCGCCGACGTGCCGCACGTCTTCCAGGCCTTCGCGGGTGTCCTCGACGAGGCCGACCAGGCCCTCGACCGCGCCGCGCTGTTCCTGTCCCAGCACCTCGGCTGAGCTCCGGCGACGTTGTCGCGGCGTGTCATCACCGAGGTATGGTGCCCCCATGCCTCGGTGGGAACACGGCAGCGAAGAGCGGCTGAAGCAGGCCGCCATGGAACTGTTCGAAGAACAGGGGTTCGAGGACACGAGCGCCGTCCAGATCGCGAAACGCGCTCGTGTGACCACCCGAACCTTCTTCCGGTACTTCCCGGACAAGGAAGAGGTGCTGTTCGCCGACTCGGAGTTGTTGCGGGAGTCGCTCGCCCTGGGCATTCGCGAAGCGCCGGACGTCGTGGAGCCGCTCCGGGCGGTGACCCGCACCCTGTCCGGGTTCGACTGGGAACGGCTGGGGCCACGGGAATCCCAGCGCCGCCGGGACGGGGTGATCACGTCGAACCCGGAACTGCTGGAGCGCGACCTGATCAAGCAGCAGCGGACGGCCGACGAGTTCAGCGCCGTGCTCCGCGACCGCGGGGTCGACCCGGACACCGCGGAACTCGCGGCCCGCGTGGGGATCGCCGTGTTCCGCACGGCCTACCGGCAGTGGCTGGAAGCCGACGACGACGCCGATCTGGCGAAGTTGACCGAGGCCGCGCTGTCCCTCCTCGCCACGATCGTGCCCGCCGACGCCCCGACCGCGCGGGGGAAAGCGCCCAGGACCCGGTCACGAGTCCGCGGGACCTCCTGAGGCCCGATCCGGGAGGTCGAGCCGCCACCTGAGCGTTTCAGTCCTCAACGGACGGCCGACGTCAGGGGGCGGATGGCGTCGTCGATCTCCAGGTCGATCAGCCGCCGCGCCTCGACGGTGGCGTTCTCGAACACCCCGGCGAGTTCGAGGCTGACGATCCCGTGCACGCGCGTCCAGATCAGGATCGCCGCGGTGGCCACGTCCGGCGCGGTGCCGGGCTTGTGCTGCGAGTCGGCCCACTGGCGCAACTGTCCGTCCAACACGTCGTCGCCACTGGTGGGGTCGGCGGGAGCCGTGGCCCGGACGGCGTTCAGCAGGTCGACGAGCAGGGCCATCCCCTGGTTCAGGGGGGTCCGCGCGGTCCCCTCACCGAGCACGTTGTCGTCCCGGTCGGCGAAGAGCATCCCGTAGCGCCGCCGGTGTCGGAGCGCCCAGTCGCGGTACGCGGCGACCACCAGCCCCACGAGCGCGCGAGGGGTCGGCGCTCCCCCCTCGACGGCCCGGCCCATCGCCGTCGCCAACTGCCCGTAGGACAGGGTGATCAGGTGCGCGAGCAGCGCGTCCCGCGAGGGGAAGTAGCGGTACACCGCCGGGGCGGACATCGCCATGCTCCGCGCCAGGGCCGCGATCGTCAGCGCGTGGACGCCCTCGGCGTCGATGATCGCGAACGACGAGTCCTCGATGTCCTGGACCGTCCGGGCCCGCAGCCGCTCGCGTCGGTTCATCGGAGCCGGCTGATCGATCATCGTCGCATCGTAACGGCCCGTTCGCGGCGGTTCGGCTCGCTCGTCCATCACGCCTCCCTCCAAGCAACGGATTGACACAGTGCAACACATCGTTGCACAGTTACGACCATTAACTCAGCGACGCACAGTCGCACTGTCTTCCGGGAGCCCAACCATGTCCGAGACGAACACCGTCACCGCGACCGAGATCGTGCTGCCCGGCAAGGTCCCCGCGACCGGGCTGCGCACGACCCGGCGCTCGCTGCCCGCGCCGACCGCGGGCCAGGCCCTGGTGCGCGTCGAGGCGACGGCGGTGTCCTTCGCCGAGAGCGCGATGCGCCGCGGCCGCTACTACGGCCAGCCCGCGTTCCCGTTCGTGCCCGGCTACGACCTCGTCGGCGTCGTCCAGGCGGTCGGCCCCGGCGGGGACCGCGCGCTGATCGGCAAGCGGGTCGCCGCGCTGACCAAGACCGGCGCGTGGGCCACGGCCGTCCTGCTCCCCGCCGCCGACCTGGTGGAGGTGCCCGACGGGGTGAGCGCGGACGAGGCGGAGACGCTGACCGTGAACGGGCTCACCGCCTACCAGATGCTGCACCACGTCGCGAAGGCGCGAACCGGGCAGACCGTGCTGGTCACGGGCGTCAGCGGCGGTGTCGGCACCGTGCTCGCCCAGCTCGCCCGGCACGCGGGCGTCCGCGTGATCGGCACGGCAAGCCCCCGTCACCACCAGGCGCTGCGCGCACTCGGCGTCGAACCCGTCGACTACCGGGACCCCGACCTCGCCGCACGGGTCCGGGAACTGGCTCCCGACGGCGTGGACGCGGTGTTCGACCACCTGGGTGGCTCGAACATCTCACTCTCCCACCGGCTGCTCAACCGGACCGGCACCCTGGTCTGCTACAGCATCGCGAGCAAGCTCGACAGCGGCACTCCCGTGCTGCTCAGCTTCCTGAACGTGCTGACGAGGCTGGCGTTCTGGAACCACCTGCCCACCGGGAAGCACGCGAGCTTCTACGACGTGTGGGCGGGCTCGGGCAAGCCGGACTCCACCGCGCGCGAGGCGTTCCGGGCCCGCACCCGCACCGACCTCACCCA
>DATMCA010001523.1:0-2024 GCA_035559015.1 Umezawaea sp.
CGCGAGGACGGACGTCAGCGCGCCGACGACGTCGAAGGGGTGCCCCGACTCCTCGCGGGAGTCCGGAACGGACCGCAGCGCCAGGCCGAACGCCACGACGACCAGCACGATCGGCAGGACGAACAGCCACCGCCAACTCGCCACGTCGACCAGCGCGGCGGAGAGGAACATGCCCAGGACGCCACCACCCCCGGCGACCCCGGTCCACACGCCGATCGCCCGGCCGCGTTCCCCCTCGGGGAAGGTCGAGGTGATGACGGCGAGCGTGATGGGCATGATCATCGCCGCGCCGACGCCGGCGACCAGGCGTGCGGCGAGCATGACCTCGGCGGTCGGGGCGAGGCCCGCTACCGCGTTGGCGACGCCGAAGACGACCAGACCGGTCAGCAGCACGGGTTTGCGGCCCCGGCGGTCACCGATCGCGCCCAGCGGCAGGAGCAGCGCGGCCAGGGCGAGGGTGTAGACGTTGATGATCCACAGGACCGTGCTCTGCGAGGCGCCGAAGGTGGTGGCGAGGTCGGGCTGGGCGACGTTCAGCCCGGACACCGAGGCGATCACGGCCATCAGGGCGACGCAGACCGCGACCAGGATCGCCCGCCGCTGACGCGCGTCGGGGACACCGGTCGGTGGTGGTGTGCTCATGGAATCCTCTCAGAAGGGCGGAACAGGGCAGGGATCGGTGGCGCGGCGAACCGGATCCGCGTCGACGTCTCCCGGTCGTTCAGGGACGTCGTGCGGCGGCGAAGGCCGCCTCGGTGTCGGCGGCGACGAGGACGGCGTTGATGTGCGCTCCCGCCAGGGCACCCGCCGCGGCCGAGGCGCCGACCTGGGCGGTCGGGTCGGTCGCGTTGCCCGCCACCCACACGCCCGGCACGGCGGTGGTGCCCGCCGGGCCGGAGGCGAAGCGGTGGCCCGTCTCCGCCAGCGGCAGCCCCAGTCCGTCCAGGCCCTCGGTGCGGGCCGTCGTGGTGGTGACGACGGCGAGCACCCGCCGCGGCACGACCTGCCCGTCGCCCAGGCGGACGCCCGCGACGCCCCCGTCGTCGGCGGCCACGACCTCGGTCACCGGTGCGTCGACGACGCGGATGCCACGGGCGGCGAAGCGCCCACGGGTGTCCTCGTCCAGGTCGGTGCCGCGGGTGAAGTAGACGAGGTCGTCGGTCAACTGGCGGAACAGCAGCGCGTGGTGGACGGAGGCCGGGCCCACGGCGAGGACGCCGATGGGCTCGTCGCGCACCTCCCAGCCGTGGCAGTACGGGCAGTGCACGACACCGCGTCCCCAGTGCTCGGCCAGCCCCGGGACGTCGGGCAGTTCATCGCGCACCCCGGTGGCGACGAGCACGCGTCGCGCCGCCAGGGTCCGGCCGTCGGCGAGGGTGACCGTGAAGTGCGGGTCTCCCCCACCGGCGGACGTCACCTCCCCGGTCACGACCGCGCCGCCGTAGCGGCGCACCTCCTCACGCCCCTTCCGCAGCAGTTCCGCGGGCGGGGTGCCGTCCAGGCCGAGCAGTCCGCGCACGCCGTCGGCCGGCGCGTTGCGCGGCGAGCCGCTGTCGATCACGACGACCGAACGGCGGGACCGGGCGAGCATCAGCGCGCCGCTCAGGCCCGCGGCGCCGCCGCCCACCACCACGGCGTCGACGAGCCCACCCGGCAGTTCGTCAGTGGTCATGACGTCCCTCTTCCTCCGTGCGAGCCCCTGGTGGGCCGCGAGCACGACGATAGGCACGCCTTGCGGTCAAGGCATAGGATGTTGCTCATGACGCAAGAAGATGGCGAGATGGACAGCCTGGTCCGCAAGCGGATCCGGGCCCTGCGCGTGGCGCAGGGCTGGTCGCTGGAGGAACTGGCCGCCCGCGCCAAGGTCAGCCAGTCCACGCTCAGCCGCATCGAGAACGGTCAGCGCCGCCTGGCCCTCGACCAGCTCGTCACCCTCGCCCGCGCCCTGGACACCACGCTGGACCAGCTCGTCGAGACCGCCACCGACGACGTGATCACCAGCCCGATGATCGAGGGGACCCACG
>DATMCA010001524.1:0-12600 GCA_035559015.1 Umezawaea sp.
ATATTCGGCCGAACTGCCCATCACCTGGACGGGGGACCGCTTTTCGTCAATCCACGTAGAGTGACCCGGTGCCGTTGACCGTGGGATTCGACCTGGACATGACCCTCATCGACCCCCGACCGGGCATGGCGGCGGTGATGAACGCCGTGGCCGCGGAGTCCGGCTACCCGCTGGACGGCGAGGCCTTCGCCGCCCACCTCGGCCCGCCGCTGGACATGGTCTACCGCGAGTGCGGCGTCCCCGAGGAGGAGATCCCCGACCTGATCGCCCGCTTCCGCGCCCTCTACCCCGACGTGGTCATCCCGTCCACGGTCGAACTCCCCGGCGCCGCGCAATCGCTTGCGGCCGTCCGTGAGCTGGGTGGCGCGGTGGTCGTCGTCACGGGGAAGTACCGGCAGAACGCCAAACTGCACCTGGACGCCTTCGGCTGGGAGGTCGACCACCTCATCGGCGGCGTCTGGTCCACCGGCAAGGCGGAAGCCCTGCTCCTGCACGGCGCGTCGGTCTACGTCGGCGACCACCTGGGCGACGTGCGCGGCGCCAAAGCCGCGGGCGCGGTGGCCGTGGGCGTCACCACGGGCCCGTGCAGCGAGGCGGAGTTGAAGGACGAGGGCGCGGACGTCGTGTTCCCCGACCTCATCGAGTTCCCGGCGTGGCTCCGGCGGAACGCCGACCGCCTCACCGCCGCTTCGGCCGCGAGTCCCGCACCGCGCTGACCACACCGACCGCCAACCCGACCGGCGTGAGCAACCACGCGGCCACGTTCAACCACACCGGCAGGTCCGTCTTCCCCGCCGCGAACAGCGCGAACACGACCACGATCGCCACCAGGCCGAGCGCGAACAACCCCAGTGCCAGCGGCATCAGCTTCGGAGCGGTCATGACCCGAGGGTAGTCGCGCAATCGGAGGTGCCCGCACGCCGGTCTTCTGGCTACTCTGGAGGAACGCGTCCTGGGTACGCCCGGGGCGCTTCGTCGTGTCAAAGCAAGGGAATGGTGAGGGCAGTGCCGACCGGCAAGGTCAAGTGGTACGACACCGAGAAGGGCTTCGGCTTCGTCACCCAGGACGGTGGCGAGGACGTGTACGTGCGGAAGTCCGCGCTCCCTCCGGGCGTCGAGGGCTTGAAAGCCGGACAGCGCATCGAATTCGGCATGGCAGAAGGCCGCAGAGGCCCCCAAGCCCTATCAGTACGCCTGGTGGACCCCGCCCCCTCAGTCGCCGAAGCCAGGCGCCGCCCGGCGGAGGAACTGCACGGCTTGGTGGAGGACATGATCAAGCTGCTGGAGATGAAGATCCAGCCTGATCTACGCCGGAACCGATACCCGGACAGGAAAACGACAAAACTGGTAGCAGAGGTAGTACGTGCAGTAGCACGGGAACTGGACCCGTAAGCCACAAGGCGGCAAGTTCCGAGGGGGCGAGGGGGGAGAGACAGGCAGCGACCTGTCACCCTCGCCACTCAACTGCGCATTCCCCACGACCCGCCCAACGCGCGCCAGAACGATTCTCCCGCGTCACCGCAAATCGGCAGTCAAACCGGCTCCGCAAGCCTGACCAACTCACCACCAATAACCGGCAGCCAAACCGGGCCCTAAAACCGTGGCCGATTTTACTCGGGAGATTCGACCCTTAAACTTGCGTCGGGCGGCAGTTTCACTTTCCTGCCGTTTTGACCCGACGAAGGGTCGAATCTAGGGGCCCCAAGTCAAATTGGCCACACCGCCGCCGGAACTCCCACCAGCCCAGCCTCTCCGCTGGATCTCAACGCCGATCATCAACCGACAAGACCCAAGTCCCCCGAGCCACGAACTCGATCTGCCCGGTCTCATCAATCTGCACCCTCTTACCGAACTGCTGAACCTCGACACTCTCCAGCTGATCATCAACACCCGGCAATTCCAACGTATAAGCGTACTGCGGATCCGCCGACGTGAACACCTTCGAACGCAACGGCTCCTGCCCCACCCCAGCCGCATTCCGATACGTGAACTTCACCGACCAGGCAGAATCCGCCACCTCCCCCGGCACGGATATCTGCACAGGCATCCCAGGCCGCACCCTCAACACCCCAACGGCCTGAGCATCAACCACACAATTCTCCGACTCCAAATCACAATACTGAGTCGGATGAACGTTCACCGTCTTCCCCGACGAGTAGAACGTCACCTCAGGCAACGGCGGCGCCGAACACCCGGAAACCAAGGACGCCACCGCAGCAGCACTGACCAGCACAGCAAGAACTCGGCGCACGCGTCCCGACTCTACGCAGCCTCACCCGATCGGCTTGGTCGGGTGCACCGCCCCGGGGTGCTCCGGCCGATCCCCACCAAGCCCCGGGATCAACGACCCACCCCTCTGACACAGCACCGTCTGCGCCAACCCCACGGCCAACAGCACCGACAACACCGTGAACCCCAGCCAGTACGTAGCGGGCAGCAACACCCCCAACGCCCCACCGAACACCCACGTCAACTGCAAGATCGTCTCCGACCGCCCGAACGCCGAAGCCCGAGACTCCTCAGGCAGATCATCCTGGATCACCGCGTCCAAACTGATCTTCGCCAACCCACTGGCAGTAGCCCCCACCAGCCCGACCACCGCGGCGGTGGCCAACCCGGGCAGCACCGCGGCCAACACCGCCACGAAAAGCGATGCCCCCAGGCAAGCGATCACCACCTGGTCCGGATTCCCGAAGTGCAACCGCGCCCCCACCGCGTTCCCCAGGAAACTCCCGACCCCGGCCGCCCCGGCGATCACGCCCAGCAGCAGCAACTGCTTCCCGGCATCCCCCTCGGTCTGAGCCCGGACGACGAACGCCGCGAACAACGTCAGGAACCCGGTCAACATCCGGATCGTCCCGTTGCCCCACAACGACACCACCACGTGCCGCCCCAGGGGCTGCCGCTTCGCCTTCTTCGCCTCGGTCCGCATCGAGGTGGGCACCTCGCCCTCGGTGACCTCCACCCAGGCCGGGATCCGCAGGCACAGCCACCCGTTCGCCAGGCACAGGACGGCCGTGAACCACAGCGCGCCCGGAGAGTCGAAGAGCTGGGCGAAACCGGCCGCGACGGCCCCGAAAACCCCACCGGCGGCCAACCCGAACACCGTCATCCGCGCGTTCGTCTTCGACAGCGTGATGTCCGGCGGCAGCACCCTGGGCGTGATCGCCGACTTCAGCACCGTGAACGACTTCGACAGCACCATGCTGCCCAGCGCCGCGGGGTACAGCCCCCAGTCGTCGAAGTGCAGCGCCATGATGATCGACAGGAACACCCGCAGCACGCACGCGGCGGCCAGCGCGATCCGCCGCCCCCGCTGGATCCGGTCCAGCGCGGGCCCGATCACCGGCGCGATCAGCGCGAACGGTGCCACGGTGATCAGCAGGTAGAGGGCGACCTTCCCCTGGCTCTCCCCGGTGGCCGCGGAGAAGAAGAGGGTGTTCGCCAGGGCGACGGCCATCGCGGCGTCGGCGGCGTAGTTCAACATCACCGCGTACGTCAGCGCCGTGAGCCCGGACTTCTCCGCGCCGTCCGCGTGCGCGGCCTTCCGGAACGCGGTCACGGCCTGCCTGCTGAGCTGCTTGCCGCGGAACATCGCGACCCTGGTCACGGTCAGCTTCTTGGGCAGCGTCGGCTCGGTGGTCTGCTCCGACAGCGGCACCTGGTCCCGCCGCGGGCGCGGTTCCGGCGGCTCGCCGGTCGGGTACGGCCTGGTCGGACGCGGGCGGGCGGGTCGTTCGAAGTCGAAGCGCGCCTCGGGGGCCTGCCTGGGCTCGTACGCGTCGTCCTCCCACGGGTACCTGGGCGGCGGTTCCCGGCGGGGCGGCGGCTGCCGCTTCGGGGGCGCCTGCCGGGGCGGTGGGGTCGGCGGCCACTGGGACACGCCCTGGGCCTGCTCGGACCCGCGGCGGGACTTGCGCCCGCCGCTCCAGCCGCGCCGGGCACGAGGTGTGCCGTGCGGGTCGTCCGAACCGGAGCGCATCACGTGTCAATCCTGCCTCACGCGGACGCCTGGTGTGCGCGAATGGGCGGGAGCCGGACGTGAATCACCCGCTCCGGGGCACTTCCGGAGAGCTCATGCCACGAACCGGACGCGGAACACGCTCGGCCAGTTCTTCCCGGTGACGAGGAACTCGTCGGTGCCCGGCACGGCGGCGATCCCGTTCAGCACGTTCGCCTTCGGCACGCCGGCGGGCCGCAGCGAGCCGGCGTCGACGGTCGCGGTGACCTTGCCGGTGCCGGGGTCGATGCGGACGATCTCGTCGGTCTGCCACACGTTCGCCCACACCGAGCCGTTCACGCACTCCAGCTCGTTGAGGAGCTGGAGCGGCTGCCCGTCCCTGGTGACGCCCACGGTGCCGGTCTCGGCGAACGTGGTCGGGTCGCGGAACGTCAGCTCGGCCGTGCCGTCGCTCATCACCAGCCGCTGCCCGTCCAGGCAGAGGCCCCAGCCCTCGCCGTCGTACGTGACGCGCTTCACCTCGGCGAGCGTGGTCCGGTCGCGTTCGATGGCGATCCCGTCCTGCCAGGTGATCTGCCAGACGCGGTCGCCGACGAGCGTGATGCCCTCGCCGAACAGCGGGCCCGGCAGGTCGACCTTCTGCTGGACGGTGCCCGTGGCCGGGTCGACACGCCGCATCGACGACTCGCCTTCGAGGCCCGTGCCCTCGTAGAGGACGCCGTCCCGCAGCTCCAGGCCCTGCGTGAACGCGTTCGGGTCGTGCGGGACCGTGGCCAGCACCTCGACCTTCGACGGCACGTCGGACGCGCCTCCGGAAGGGGCCTGCGGGGCCGTGCACGCGCCGACCAGGACCAGTCCCGCCAACGCCAGGAGCCTCCGCACGTCCAGAAGGGTGACACGTGTGCACGCGACTGTGTAGTCGTGCGGCACAATTCACCTGTGACCCCCATGCCCACTCAGCACCCGCAGCCGGTGCTCGCCGATTCCGAAGCCGTCGATCTCGCCCGCGCCGCCGCGCAGGAGGAAGCAGGCCAGGAACGCATCGGCGCTCACGTGGGTGTGCTCGGTGAGGACGAGGTCTCGGTCACCCACCTCTTCGAGGCCAACCACGCCGGCTACCACGGCTGGAACTGGGCCGTGACGGTCGCGTTCGCCGGGGAGGGCACGCCGCTCTCGGTGAGCGAGGTCGTGCTGCTGCCCGGCAACGAGGCGCTGGTCGCGCCGGACTGGGTGCCGTGGGAGGACCGCGTCCGCGCGGGCGACCTCGGTGTGGGCGACCTCATGCCCACCAGGGCCGACGACCCGCGGCTCGTGCCCGGCTACCTGGAGTCCGAGGACCCGGCGATCGAGGAGGTCTCGCGCGAGATCGGCCTCGGCCGCGTGCGCGTGCTCGGCCGCAACGGCCGCCTCGACGCCGCCGAGCGGTGGCACGGCGGCGACTTCGGGCCGCTGAGCGACATGGCCCGCAGCGCGCCGGCCACGTGCGGCAGCTGCGGCTTCTACCAGCAGATCAAGGGTTCGCTCGGCGCCGCGTTCGGCGTGTGCGCGAACGAGCTGACGCCCGCGGACGGCCGCGTGGTGCACGTCGAGTACGGCTGCGGCGCGCACTCCGAGGTCGAGATCGACATGAGCGTCGGCATCCCCGTGTCGGACGTGGTGTACGACGACGCCCAGCTCGACGTGGAGCCGAACGAGGTCCGGCCCGAGATCCCGGTCCAGGCCGAGGCCCCGGTCGACGCCGACGTTCCGGTCGACGCCAATGTCGACGTCGATGGTGACGCCGACGCCGACGTCCCGGAGCAGGCGCGGACCGAGAACGAGACCGCGACCCAGTGACCCAGGAGCCCTTCGTGCCTTCGGACCCCTTCGGCACGGAGGCGCTGCGCGACTCGGTGCTGGCCTCCTGGAGGGGTTCGCCCACCAGGTTCCGCGAGGACGCCAACGCCGAGGAGGACCTGCGGCTCGGCGGCTACCGCGACCGGCTGCTGGTCGAGCTGGCGCAGAACGCCTCCGACGCGGCGGGCGGTGAGCTGGGCACGCTGCGCCTGTCCGTTGTGGACGGTGAGCTGCGCGCGGCGAACACCGGTGTGCCGCTGGACGCCGCGGGGGTGACGGCCCTCGCGTCGCTGCGCGCGTCGACCAAGAACTCCGGCACCATCGGCCAGTTCGGCGTCGGCTTCGCCGCGGTGCTGGCCGTGACCGACGCGCCCAGGGTCGTGTCGACGTCCGGCGCGGTCGCCTTCTCCGCCGAGCGCACCCGTGCCGCCGTGCCCGAGTCCGCCGAGGCCCGCGGCGGTGACGTGCCGGTGCTGCGGCTGGTGTGGCCGAGCGACGAGACCGACGTGCCCGAGGGGTTCGCCACCGAGGTCCGGCTGCCGCTCAAGGTGGACGGGGCTGCGCTGCTGGCCGAGTTCGTCGACCAGGCGGGCGACCTGCTGCTGGCGCTGCCCGGTCTGCGCCGCATCGAGATCGCCGACGCGGTGTGGACCCGCGAGGACGTCGACCAGGACGTCGTCGTGCTGCACGGCCCGCGGGGCTCGACCCGCTGGATCCTGCACCGCGTGTCCGGCGAGCTGCCCGCGTCGCTGGTCGCGGGCGTCGAGACCCGGCCGCAGTGGTCGATCTGCTGGGCGTGGCCGTCCGACGGCGTGCTGACCGACGAGGTCCTGCACGCGCCGACCCCCACCGACGAACGCCTGTCGCTGCCCGCGCGGCTGCTGGCGACGCTGCCGGTCGAGCCGTCGCGCCGACGGGTGCAGCCCGGCCCGGCCGTGGACACCGTGCTCGCCGAAGCCGCCGCGCACTACCCGGCGCTGGTCGCGAAGTTGCCCGCCGTGCAGCGCACCGCGCTGGTGCCGCTGCCCGGCTTCCCGCTGTCCGAAGTGGACGGTGTGCTGCGCGACGGGGTGCTGAAGGCCTTGCGCACGGCCGAATGGCTGCCGCTGGCCAGCGGTGAGTGGGCCTCGCCCGCGAAGGCGAAGGTGCTCGACGCCGGGTCCGAGGAACTGGTCGAGCTCCTCGAGGACGTGATCCCCGGCCTGCTCGACGCCGAGCTCACCCTGCCCGAGCACGCGAAGGCGTTGGCTGCGCTGGAGGTCCGGCGGCTGACCATGCGCGACGTCGTGGACGCGCTGGCGGGCCTGAGCGGCGACCCGGACTGGTGGCGGCGGCTCTACGCCGAGCTGGACCCGATCGCGGAGGTCGACTCGAAGGCCCGCGAGGACCTGGGCGGCCTGCCCGTCCCGCTGGCGGACGGCCGGATCGTCACGAGCCCGCGCGGCGTGCTGCTCCTCGAAGCCGACCAGGAGACCCTGGACCTGCTGGCGGGCGTGGACGTGTCGGGGTTGCGGATCGCGCACCCCGAGGCGGTGCACCGGCTGCTGACCCGCCTCGGCGCGGTCGAGGCCGGACCGGTGGAACTCCTGGACTCCGAGGCCATCCGCGAAGCCGTGCACCGCAGCGCCGACGAGGTCGACGCGGGCATGGACGGCCACGACCTCGTGCGCGCCGTGCTGCGCCTGGTCGACCGCTCCGGCATGCGCTCCGGCGACCGGCCGTGGCTGGCGGAACTGGTGCTGCCGGACGGTTCCGGCGACTGGCGCCGAGCGGACGAGCTGGTGCTGCCGGACTCGGCGCTGCTGGACGTGCTGGAGCCCGACGCCCCGATCGGCGTGCTGGACGCGAAGGTCGCCGAGCAGTGGCCCCGGTCGGTGCTGACCGCGATCGGCGTGGTCGACGGGTTCACCGTGGTCGTGGACGACGACCCGACCGAGCCCGACCACGACCTGGCCGACGAGGGCTACTGGTGGGCCGCGTCGCCGGAACCGCCGACCCGCGTCGTCGGCATCCGCGACCTGGACCTGGTGGCCCGCGACGCGTGGCCCGCCGCGCTGAGGATGCTGGCCGCCGACCCGGTGGCGTGGCGCGCGGTGCGGGAGCCGGACGGCTACACCGGCTGGTGGCTCTCGCAGTACGCGACGCTGGACGGCGTGCCGCTGTGCGACTGGCGGCTGCCGACGGCCGAGTCCCTGGCCGGGCTCTACGACGTGGTGCCGGACGTCGGCCTGCCCGAGCACGTGCTGGTCGCCGTCGGCGTGCGCACCGAGCTGGACGTGCGCGGCGACGACGACGTGAAGGACCTGCTGCGGCGCCTGGGCGACCCGGAGCGGGCACCCGCCGACGCGCTGGTGTTCAAGGCCCACGCGGCGCTGGCGGAGGTCGCGCACCTGCTCGACTCCGGCGGCATCACCCCGCCGGACCGGGTGCGCGTGCTGACCGGCGCGGCCGTGCCCGCCGACGACGTGGTCGTGCTCGACCTGCCGTGGCTGCTGGGCGTCCTGCCCCCGGAGGGCGTGCTCGCCGCCGACGGCGGGGCCGACGCGCTGGCCGAGCTGCTCGCGCTGCCGCTGGCGTCCGAGGAGGTCGGCGGGGCTCCGACGAGCGAGGGCGACGCCGTGCCGTGGCACGAGCTGGGCGCGGTCCGGCTGGCCTGCGAACTGCTCGGGGTGGACCTGCCCGACGGGTCGGTGGTCGTGCACGACGAGCTGCGCGTGGACGTCGACGGGACCGAGCACGAGGTCGCCTGGTGGCTGGTCGACGATGTGGTGCACGCCGTCGACACGCCCGAGGGCCTGGCCCGCGCACTGGCGTGGGTCAGCGGCCGCTGGGCGGAGCGGCACGCGTTCGCCGCCCTCATCACCGACCCGACCCCGGTCACGCTGCTGGGGTAGCGGGCGCTCGGCTAGAACCCGGTCTGGGCGCCCCTCGACCCGCGGCGCGACGCCCGGCGTTGCCAGGCGAACAGGCCGTACCCCAGGATCCCCAGCAACATGCCGGTGAAGCAGGACCAGAGCCACAGCGCGTTGCCGATGTCGAAGATCAGGAAGTAGAGGAAGGCCAGGGTCCACACCGCTGTGCCGCCGAGGATGGCGGGGACGGGGTCGGCCAGCTTCGCGGGCAGCGGGGGAGGACTCGGCAGCGAGTCGTGTTCGGACGGTTCGGCCACGTCAGGCAGGCTACCTCCCGGAAACACTGATCGGGCACGCTCATCGGGCACCGGTCCAGGTACCGATTGGGGTAGAGATGGCCACCCAGGAACACTCCGCGGAGTCGACGGCGCCGCGGCCCTCGAAGCTCGACGGGTTCTTCAAGATCTCGGAACGGGGCTCGACCGTCTCGCGGGAGTTGCGCGGCGGACTGGTCACGTTCGTGACGATGGCCTACATCGTGGTGCTGAACCCGTTGATCCTGGGCAGTTTCGCCGTCGACGACGCCGCGGCCAAGAAGGACGTGCTCGGCGCGATCCTGCCGGTGACCCAGGTCGCGGCGGTGACGGCGCTGGTCGCGGGCGTGATGACCATCCTCTTCGGCCTGGTCGCGAACCTGCCGTTCGCGATGGCCACCGGACTGGGCATCAACACGTTCGTGGCGGTCACGATCGTGCCGCAGATGACCTGGCCCGAGGCGATGGGCCTGGTCGTGCTGAACGGCCTCGTCGTGCTGCTGCTGGTGGTGACCGGGGTGCGGCAGGCGGTGTTCAACGCCGTGCCGAACGAGCTGAAGGCGGCCATCGCGGTCGGCATCGGCCTGTTCATCTGCTTCATCGGCCTGGTGGACGCGGGCTTCGTGCGCAGGCTCCCGGACGCGGCGGGCACGACCGTCCCGGTGGGGCTCGGCATCAACGGCTCGATCGCCTCGTGGCCGACGCTGGTGTTCGTGGTCGGCCTGCTCGTCACCGGCATCCTGTTCGCCCGCAAGGTGAAGGGCGCGATCCTCATCGGGGTGCTGGCCGCGACGGTGCTGTCCGTGGTGGTCGAGGCGATCTTCCACGCGGGCCCGTCGAAGGGCGTCAACCCGCTCGGCTGGAACCTCGGCTACCCGGCCCTGCCGTCCGAGGTCTTCAGCCTGCCCGACCTGTCGCTCGTCGGCGACGTGTCGTTCGGCGCGTGGACGCGCGTCCCGGCGATCACCTGCGCGCTGCTGGTGTTCACGCTCGTGCTGACCGACTTCTTCGACACCGTCGGCACCATGACCGGCCTCGGCAAGGAAGCGGGCCTGATCGACCAGGAGGGCCAGTTGCCGAGCGTCAACAAGGCCCTTTTCGTCGACGGCCTCGGCGCGGTCGCCGGTGGTGCGGCGTCCTCGTCGTCGAACACGGTCTACATCGAGTCCGCGTCCGGCATCGCGGAGGGCGCGCGCACGGGCCTCGCGAACGTCGTGACGGGACTGCTGTTCCTCGCCGCGATGTTCCTCACCCCGCTATACGCGGTGGTGCCGGTCGAGGCCGCGGCCCCGGCGCTGGTCATCGTCGGCGCGCTGATGATGATGCAGGTCAAGGAAATCGACTTCGGCGACTTCTCGATCGCGCTGCCCGCGTTCCTCACCATCGTGGTGATGCCGTTCACCTACTCGATCGCGAACGGCATCGGCGCGGGCTTCGTCAGCTACGTCCTGCTGCGCGCGCTGACGGGTCGGGCCAGGAGCGTGCACCCGCTCATGTGGGTCGTCGCGGCGGCGTTCGTGGTGTACTTCGCCATCGGGCCGATCCGAGCCCTGTTCGGGGCGTAAGTCCGATTCGGCCACTCGGACGGGACGGGGAATCAGATCGTGAGGTATGCTAACTACGTGGCGGACACCGTGGGTGAGCAGGGACTGGCGAGCAGGCTTCGGCTCGCCGTGGTCCGGCTCAACCGCCGGCTCCGCGCGCAGCGCACCAACTCGTCGATCACCCTCACGCAGGTTTCGGCGCTGTCCACACTGCACAAGTGCGGACCGCTGACCCCCGGCGAACTGGCCGCCAAGGAAGGCGTCCAGCCCCCGTCGATGACCAGGGTGATAGCGGCTCTCGAGGAGTTCGGGTTCGCGACGCGCAGACCTCATCCGACCGACGGCCGGCAGGCCATCGTGCAGCTGAGCGATTCCGGCCTCGCGTTCGTGAACGAGGAGGTCGGCGCCAGGGAAGCCTGGCTCGACAAGCGGTTGGCGGAACTCACGTCCGAGGAGAGGGAACTCCTCTCCCGCGCGGCGGAGATCATCGACAGGATGGCGGGGCAGTAGCGGGTGCCGGCTTACGCGGGTGGTAGCGAGACGGATCGGGTCGACCGGGACATCGCGCTACCTCCGCCTAAACGCACCGGCATGTTCGACTCGCTCAAGGTCCGCAACTACCGCTTCTACGCGTCCGGCCAGGTCGTTTCCCTCATCGGCGTGTGGATGCAGCGCGTCGCGCAGGACTGGCTCGTGCTGGAGCTGTCCAACGGCAGCCCGGTCGCGCTGGGCATCGCCGCGGCCCTCCAGTTCGCGCCCACCCTCGTGTTCTCGCTCTACGCGGGCGTCCTCGCGGACCGGATGGACAAGCGCAGGCTGCTGCTGGTGCTGGAGACCGGCCTCGCGCTGTGCGCGCTGACGCTGGGGCTGCTGGACGTCACGGGGCTCGCGGAGCTGTGGCACGTGTACCTGCTGTGCCTGCTGCTCGGCTGCGTGTCGGCGACGGAAACCCCGGTGCGGCAGTCGTTCGTGATCGAGATGGTCGGCAAGAGCCAGCTGCCGAACGCCGTGGCGCTGAACTCGATGACCTTCAACCTGGCCCGCATGGTCGGCCCGGCGGTCGCGGGCGTCGGCATCACGCTCATCGGCACCGGCTGGATGTTCCTGATCAACGCGGCCTCGTTCATCGGTGTCATCGGCGGGCTGCTGCTGATGAACGTCTCCCAGCTGCACCGCTCCGAACCGGTGCCCCGCGAGCGCGGCCAGCTGCGCGAGGGGCTGCGGTACGTGAAGGGGCGGCCGGACCTGGTGATCCTGCTGGTGCTGGTCTTCTTCATCTCCACGTTCGGCCTGAACTTCTTCCTCACCCTCGCGGTGATGGCGCGCAACGTGTTCGGCGGCAACGCGGACGCGTACGGCCTGCTGACGACCTTGCTCGCCGTCGGCACGCTCGCCGGGGCGACGCTGGCCGCCAAGCGCAGCACGCGCGGCAAGCCCCGGCTGGGGCTGCTGATCGGCGGCGCGCTGGCGTTCGGCTTCCTGGAGGTCGCGGCGGGCCTGATGCCGAACCTGGTCACGGTCGGCCTGATGCTGATCCCGGTGGGCATCGCGATGATGACCTTCACGACCACCGCCAACGCCACCGTGCAGATGTCCGTGGCCCCGGCCATGCGCGGTCGGGTGATGGGGCTCTACATGCTGGTGTTCCTCGGCGGCACGCCGCTGGGCGGCCCGGTGATGGGCTGGCTGGCCGAGCAGTACACCGGCCGCGCGCCGCTGGTGGCGGGTGGGTTGATCTCCATCGTCACGGCGCTGATCGGCTACGCCGTCCTGGTCCGCCGCGGTGGCCTGGTGCTGCCGAAGTTCCCGGTCCGCACCCGCCGGACGTAACCCCGCAAGGCTCTGACGTGCGGAGATGAACTTCCTCCGCACTCTTTCGGGTCGCCCACTTCCCATCGTGAAGAGCTTAGGCTAACCTAAGTCCAGTCACTTCGTGGTGGGAGTGGCAGTCAGTTCGGGAACAGACAAGGCCCCGCCTCCGGTCGTACCACCGGAGGCGGGGCCTGGTCGTTTTGGCGGAAAAGCCTCGTGGAGAACGCCGGGGCACCGCGGTTCCAGCGGTGCCCCGGCGTTCGTCGGCAGCGTCAACCTGT
>DATMCA010001525.1:0-2896 GCA_035559015.1 Umezawaea sp.
CGTCGCCATCCCCGCCCGGCCGCTGTCGAACGTCAACACGCCCGCGGTCGCGTCGAACCCGTCCCGAACCCCGTTGTACGCCTTGGCGAACCGTGCCCGCACCGCCAACCCCGTGGACGGCAGGAACATCGGCGTGGCCCCGCTGATCACGAACAGCCAGTCGTCGTGCGACGGCTGCCAGGCGAACTTCACCAGCCCGGCCTTGCTCACCGTCCCCGCCCACGCCCGTTCCGACTGCTGGGCCAGCAACCCCGGACCGGCGCCGAAGTCCGTCGCGCCGCTCGCGAACCGGAACAGTTCCGCCGACTCCACCGGCACCGGCCGTGGCCGCAACTCGTGCAGCAGGTACGCGATGGCGATCTCCGCCCGCGCCTCGGGCTCGTACTTCGGCTCCCCGGAGAACTTCGCCATCCGGTCCACCGGCGGATACGCCTGGTACGCCTCAAGCCGGGCCGCGAGGTCCGCCTCGGCCCGTGCCGCGTACCGGTCGCCGAGCACCTGCGCCCGGAACGCCAGCGGGATGACGTCGCGCCCGTACAGGTGCTCGCGGTCGGCGACCATCGGCATCAGCGGCTCACCGGCGTCGCTCATCGTCCCCAGGATGCTGCGCCACAACCGTTCCCCGTTCGGCTGGCCGGTGATCACCTCGGGCAGCGGCCGACCGGCCAGGAGGAAGTGGACGGCGTTGCGCGCCGACGTCCGCCACAGCTCCTCCTGGTAGTGCGGGCCGAACGACCCGTGGTTCTCGACGACGTACGTGTCGTGCAGGTTCGCCGCGGAGTTCGCGCTCACCGCCACGCCGTCGACCAGCGCGGGGTTCGCCAGGTCGGCCGCGGGCAGTCCGGTCATGTTCCGGCTCCACCGCCCGAACGCCGTCCGCCACTCCTCGGGCACCGTCGCCGCCCACGCCAGCCCCGGCGCGAGGGACTGCGCGTAGACGCCCATCTCCTCCAGCTTGGTGTCGCCCTGGTACCCGCCGGTCAGGCCGTTCGGCGTCCACGAGCCGGACCTCGGGTCGTCACCGGTCCCGAGCGACACCGTGTACTCGGCCTGCGCCCGCACGATGCCGTCGACGGCTTCTCGGGTGGCGGCGTCCAGGTCGTCCCACAGCAACCGCGCCGCTAGCACGAAGTACGACTGGAACGTCGTGTCCCAGAACAGCGTCTTGCCCCACTCGGTGCCGCCGACCAGCGCGTTCGACGCCGCGAAGTGCCGGATCGTCGCCACGGTCCGCGCCCGCAGCGCGTCCGCCGAGATCCCGGTGACCTGCTCGTCGTAGACGCCCCTGGTCAGCAGGACCGCGTTGCCCAGCACGACCGCGAACCCGAAGTCCGTCCGCCGGTAGTGCCCGGCGGCGGCGTCGAACTGGGTCTCCGACCACCGCGTGTGCCGCAGCAGCACCCGGTGGAAGGTGTCCGCGATCGGGTCGGCGGCCTTCGGCGCGGCGGCCTTCGGCGCGGCGGACGCGCTGCCGTCCCACGCGCTCCCGTCCCACGCGGCTACCGCGGCGCTCGCGCCGACCAGTCCCAGCAACCGTCGCCGGTTCAGCAGAAAGTCGGCCACGTCAGCTCCCGCCGCTTGACAACGTTGTCGCACGCCCGCGCAGCCATGGAACCACGCGACACCGTTCGCACAGGAGCTTTCTGTCCCGAACAAGTCAGGCCTTGCTCCCGATGGCGGTACCCCCGTTGGTCTGCCACGATGCTGGCCTGTCGCGACCAAGGAGCAGGTAATGGCCTCTCGCCTCAACCCGTACATCAGCTTCACGGACAACGCCCGCGAAGCGATGGAGTTCTACCAGAGCGTCTTCGGGGGCACCCTCGTGCTCAACACCTTCGGTGACTTCGGCGGAGCGGACGACTCCGAGTTCGCCGACAAGATCATGCACGGCATGCTCGAAACCGAGAACGGCTTCGCGCTGATGGCCGCCGACACCCCGCCGGGCATGGACCACAACCCCGGCACCAACATCACCGTGAGCCTCAGCGGTGACGACGGTGACGACCTGCGCGGCTACTGGGACAAGCTGTCCGAGGGCGGCACGGTCACCGTCCCGCTGGAGAAGCAGATGTGGGGCGACGAGTTCGGCGCCTGCGTCGACCGCTTCGGCATCCCGTGGATGGTCAACATCGGCCAGCCCCAGTCCTGACCGCACCGCGGTGGGCCGGTGCCGCCGATCCACCGCACAGGGGGAGTGCGCCGTGCGTGAGCTGCTCTCGGTGCGGATGGCGCCCGAGTGGGTGACCGACTGCCTGTGGGTCTTCCGCGCGGGCGACCTGATCAGGGAGAACTACGCGCCCGAGCGGCTCGTGGCCGACTACGGCGTGCCCGCCGACCTCGTGACGGCCATCGAGGAGTGGGACGCCGAGTTCCAGGCCGTGTTCGTCGACGACGACCCGATGGCCTCCGGTTTCCCCGACGAGCGGACGATCCTGGCCTGGCGCTCGCGCGGTGAACGGCTGGCGGAACGCCTGGCCGCGGCGCTCGGGGTGCGGGTCGAGTTCCACGTGGCCGGGTACGACCGCGTGGTCACCCCTTGAGGTGCCCGAGCACCAGGTCGACGGCCTTGCGCACGGCGTTCCGCGACTGCTCGGTGTGGTCCAGCACGTCGAAGGCGTGCCGGCCGTCCGGCACGTCCACGACCTGGACGTCCGGCGCGTGCTCCAGGAACCGGTCGACCGTCACCTGCCGCTCGGGGAGTTCGCGCCCGACCCTGGTCACCACCAGCGGCCGCCCCGGCCGCACGTCGTCGGTCGCCTCCATCAGCGGGTAGCTGAACGCCAGGCACCGCAACCACTTCGGCGACTCCACGAGCCACCGGCCGACGAGCAGGGCCCCGCCGGAGAACGCCCACAGCGCGACCCGGTCACCGTCGACCTCGTCCGCCGCGCGCACG
>DATMCA010001526.1:0-2857 GCA_035559015.1 Umezawaea sp.
GAGCTTGTCGCCCACGAGGGGGCCACCGGTGACCGTGGAGTAGTACTCGCGCGTCGCCGCGCCGGCGCCCACACCTGCCAGTTCGGCGGCGAGCGCGTCGCGCAGCGGGTCCATGTCGGGGCTGTGGCAGGCGCAGTTGACCTTGAGCAGCCTGGCGAAGACGCCGTCGGCGGTCAGCTCGTCACCGACCTCGGCCAGCACGGCGCGGTCACCGGAGAGCGTCACGCCCTTCGGGCCGTTCTCCGCGGACACCCACAGCGCGTCCGGCCTGGCCTCGCAGATCGTCCGGGCGCGCTCGGCGTCCACGGCGACGAACAGCATCCCTCCCGACGCGTCGGCCCCCGCCTGGATCCGGGAGCGTACGCAGATCACCCGGAGCGCGGTCGCCAGGTCCACCGCGCCGCTCAGGTGCGCCGCGGCGATCTCGCCCATGCTGTGCCCGATG
Organism: Umezawaea sp.; assembly: GCA_035559015.1. Classification (GTDB taxonomy): domain Bacteria; phylum Actinomycetota; class Actinomycetes; order Mycobacteriales; family Pseudonocardiaceae; genus Umezawaea. The sequence goes on from DATMCA010001526.1 coordinate 446, forward strand.
ACGCCGTCCGGGACGATCCCCCAGGACTCCCACAGCCGGGCCAGTCCGACCTGGACGGCGAACATCATGGGCTGGAGGCATTCCGTCCGGTGAACGGGGGAGGACGTCTCGTCGGCGCGCAGCGCCTCCACGATCGACCAGTCGACGAACTCGCGGGCGAGCGCGTCGCACTCGGCCACCACGTCCCGGAACACCGGGCTGGTCTCCAGGAGGGTCCGCCCCATGGCGAACCACTGCGGCCCCTGCCCGTTGAACAGGAACGCGACCCGGCCCCGCTGTCCGGTCGCCTGGCCGACCCGCACGCCGTCGACCTCGTCGCCGCGCAGGTGGGCGGTGATGCGGTCCGCCGCTTCCGCGGCGTCGGCGGCCGTCACCGACATCCGGTGGGGGTGGTGGGTTCGGCGCACGTCCAGCGCGGCGGCGAGAGCGGCGAGGTCCGGCGGCCGTTCCCGCAGCGTCCGCGCATGGCGTTCGGCGAGTACCCGCAGCGCCGCCTCGCTGCGGGCGCTGAGGTTCAGCCTCACTGGAGTCGACGGGGGTCGCGACGGGGAGTCCGGCTCCGGTGGCTGTTCGACGACGACGTTGGCGTTGGTACCGCCGAAGCCGAACGAGTTGACCGCCACGACCGCCCGGTCGTAGCAGGACGGCCAGGGCAGCGACGTCGTCGGGACGGCCAGGTGCCAGCGGTCGAGGTCCAGGTCCGGGTGCGGGCGGCGGAAGTGCAGGTGGGGCGGGATCCGCCGGTGGTGCACCGCCAGCACGGCCTTGATCAGCCCGGCGATCCCCGCGCCGCCCTCCAGGTGCCCGATGTTGGTCTTGATCGACCCGATGTGCACGACGCGGTCCGGTTCGCGTCCGGCCGCCAGCCCCTGTCCCATCGCGGTCGCCTCGATCGGGTCCCCGACCGGCGTGCCAGTGCCGTGCGCCTCCACGTAGCCGATGTCGCGCGCGGCGATGCCCGCGTCGGCCAGCGCGGCGTGGAGGCACTCCACCTGGGCCGCGCCGTTGGGCACGGTGATGCCCTGGGTGCGCCCGTCCTGGTTGACCGCGGTACCCCGGACCACCGCGTACACGCGGTCCCGGTCGCGCAGCGCCTCGCTCAGCCGCTTGAGCACCACGACCCCGGCGCCCTCGCCGCGCGCGTAGCCGTCGGCGGAGGCGTCGAACGCCCGTGACCGGCTGGTCGGGGACAGCATCGACGCCTGGCTCAGCGCCACGGCGCTCTCCGGGGTGAGCATCAGGTTCACCCCGCCCGCGACGGCGAGGTCGACCACCCCGGAACGCAGGTCGCGCACCGCCAGATCCACCGCCACCAGCGAGGACGAGCACGCGGTGTCCACGGTCATGCTCGGGCCGCGCAGGTCGAAGGCGTAGGACAGCCGGTTGGACAGGATGCTGACGTACATGCCGGTCGCCGAGTGCGGGCCGAGTGACTCCACCTCGTCGGCCGTGCTCTGGAGCTTGGCGTAGTCCTGGCTGCACGCGCCGACGAACACCCCGGTCCGGCTCCCCGCCAGCGAGGAGGGGACGACACCCGCGTCCTCGAAGGCCTCCCAGCACACCTCCAGCAGCAGCCGCTGCTGCGGGTCCATCTGCTCGGCGACCCGTCCGGGGATGTCGAAGAAGGCCGCGTCGAACCCGTCGACCTCGTCGAGGAAACCGCCCTCCCGCGCGGTGATCCGCCCGGCCCGCTGCCAGTCCGGGGCGTAGAAGCGATCGACGTCCCAGCGGGTCGGGGGGATCGGGCGGACCGCGTCGACCCCGTCCTCGAGCAGGGTCCACAGTGACCGCGGCCCGGTGACGCCGCCGGGAAGGCGGCAGCCGATGCCCACGACGGCAACGGGTTCAGGCTGGTCACCGAACACGGGCGGTCCTCTCCTCGGCGGCAAGTCGTCCCAGCGCGGACAGCGCGGACGCCGTCGTGTACACGTGTTGCGTTCGCTCGATCTCGCGGTACCGGCCGGTGCTCGGCGTGGCGTAGAGGCCACCGTGGAACGACCCGTCCGGGCGCTGGCGCCCCACCAGCCAGTCGACGGCCGCGCTCACCGCGGGGTGCGCCGCGGTGAGGCCGGAGTGCGCCAGGGTCTCGACGGCCAGCGCCGTGTGGTACTCCGGCGACGAGAAGCCCTCGTAGCCCTCGGTCGTGCTGAAGAAGCTGCCGTCGGCCTGCCTGCCCCCGAGCACGAAGTCCCTGGCACGGGCGGCGGCGGGGTAGGCGCCGACGGTGACCAGCGTCGAGACTATGGGGCGCAACAGGTAGTAGTGCGTCGCGCAGTAGTAGGAGTTCATCCCGAAGTCGCCGTCCGGCGTCTGCGAGCGCACCAGGAAGGACACCGCGGCGTCCGGGTACCGCGCGTCGATCCCAGCCGAGGTCAACGCGCCGAGCGCGAAGGCGGTCACGGACGGGACGGT
>DATMCA010001527.1:0-6497 GCA_035559015.1 Umezawaea sp.
CCAGACCGCGAACGGGTCGGGCGAACGCCGGAAGGCCAGCGCGAGCCCGGTGGACAGCACGGCGCCGAACACCCACAGGGCGAGCGGAACGGACGTTATCCGCCTGCCCGCCGGGTACCCCAGCACCGCCATCGGCACCACCAGCCCGCCGCCGCCGTCGAACATCAGCACCGCCGAGAGCGACAGCCCGGCCGACAGCGCCAGCACCGGCGTCCACACCAGATCCGCTCGCCGAACGCCCATCGGTCCACCCTACAAACCGGGACGGTTCCCGGCCCCTGACGAAAGTCGGGGTGCCCGCCCGGCGGAAGACCGATGTCCCCGCACCCCGGCCTCCCTACCGTCGTCACCGTGATCACCCGAAACTCGTTGACGCGCAAGACGATGGCGGCCCTCGTCGCCGTGGCCGCGGTCGTGGCGCTCGCCGTGCCCGCCACCGCCGCACCGGACCAGTGGGTCCTGCCCGCACCGACCGGACCGCACCCGGTCGGCCGAGCCGACCTGCACCTGGTCGACCAGGACCGGACGGACCCCTGGGTGCCGACCGGACCGCGGGAGCTGATGGTCTCGCTGTGGTACCCGGCCGCAGCGGCCCACGGCGACCTCGCCCCCTACGCCACGGCCGAGGAGTCCCGGCTGCTGCTGGAGCTGTACGGGATCACCACCGCACCGCCGGACGCACTGGCCGGGGTGCGCACCCACTCGCGGGTCGACGCGCCACCGCTGCCCGGCCGGTCGCCGCTGGTCGTGCTCTCACCGGGGCTCGCGTTCCCCCGCTGGACGCTCACCTCGCTCGCCGAGGACCTGGCGAGCCGCGGCTACGTCGTGGCGGGCGTCGACCACACCTACGAGGGCGCCGCGGTCACGTTCCCCGACGGCCGGGTGGCCGCGTGCGTGGTGTGCAAAGGGGGCACGAGCGGGACGGCCATCACCGCGAGCCGGGTGTCGGACCTCTCGTTCGTGCTCGACCGGCTGCTCGCCGACCCCCGCTACGGCCGCCTGGTCGACCCGGACCGGATCGAGATCACCGGCCACTCGATCGGCGGGTCGGCCGCCGCCGCGACCATGATCGCGGACCCTCGGGTGGACGCCGGGATCAACCTGGACGGCTCGTTCCAACCGGCCCTCGGCGAGGACCTGGCGCGCCCGTTCCTGATGCTGGGCGCGGAGAACGGCACCCCCGGTGTCCGCCCGGACTGGGACCGGACGTGGACCCACCTGACGGGCTGGCGGCGCTGGTTGCAGGTGCCGCGGGCCACGCACACCTCGTTCAGCGACGCGGCGGTGCTCACCGAGTGGCTCGGCCTGCCGCCCGCGGTGGTGCCCGGCGCGCGCGTCATCGAGATCAACCGCGCCTACGTGGCCGCGTTCACCGACCTGCACCTGCGGCACCGGCCCCAGCCGCTGCTGGCGTGCCCGTCGCCGCGGTTCCCGGAAGTCCTCTTCGTGGGCCCGACCGCGTGAACGCCCGCCCGCCAAGGGGCCGCGCTCACTCGGCGTTCCGCAATCCCTTGGTGGAAGGCGTGATCAGTGCGGTGGTCACCAGTTCCGTCAGGGCGACGTCGATTCCGGGTGCCTGGCCGAGGGTGCGCTCGCGGGCGATCTCGTTCACCGCCATGAGAACGGCCTGGACCACGATCTGCGCCCGCGGCTCGTCCAGTTCGCGCCGGGTGGCGACGCAGAGCCGGACCCACTCGCCGACGTAGTCCCGCTGGGCCTGGATCAGCGGCTCGGCCTGGTCGCCGAGGCTGCGCATCTCCGTGACGAGGGCGTCCACGAACGCGGTGTGGCGCACCGCGAAGGTCGCGTAGACCGCGACCAGTCGGCGCAGCGCGGCGGCTTCGTCGACGGCTTCGCGCAGGGCGTCGTCGAGGGTGATCTGGAGGTGGCCGTTGCCCCGTTGCAGGGCTTCCAGCAGGATCTCGGCCTTGGTGCCGAAGTAGTTGTAGATGCTGGAGGGCGACAGCCCGACCGCGGCCGCGATCTCCGTCATGCCGGTGCCCGCGTACGTCTGCTCGGCGAAGATCCGGAGCGCCGCCTGGAGGATCTGCTCCCGCTTCGTGCCGCGGCTGAGCCCCGCCGGGGGAGTCGGCGGGGTCGACGGCGCCGAGACGGTCACCCTGGCTTCCAGCACCGAGAAGGCGGTCTCCGCCAGGAGCGAGCGGAACTTCGCCGGGGGGAGGACGCCGTGGTGGAAGGCCGGGCTGAGCAGGATCGCGAGGGCCATCCGGGCCGCGAGCCGCTCCGCGGAGACCGGTGCCGCTCCGGCTCCTCCCACGGCCTGGACGAAGGTGTTCCGCAGGCCGGCCAGCCGGTGCGCTCGGGCCGCGAACGAGTCCGGCGGCAGGTTGCGCGCCTCCCGGTCCCACAGCACGGCGGCCGAGCGGTGGTCGAGGGCGAACCGGGCGACCGCGTCGACCGTCCGCCTCCGGACGTCGGCATCGGCGGTGACGCTCCCGAGCGCGTCGGCGAACCGGTCCAGCGCGTGGTCGACGGCCGCGCCGAGGAGTTCGTCCTTCCCGGCGAAGTGCCGGTAGAGGGCTGACGGGCCGACACCCACCTGTTCGGCGATGTCGCCGACGGAGACGAACTCGAAACCCCGGTCGGCGAACAGGGCCGCGGCCGCTTCGACGATCAGCTCACGGCGGTTCGCCGGGCGGCGGCTCCGGACCGCCGTCGCCTCCGCCATGCCGGGATCTCCCCTTCGGCCGAGGTCGCCTGCACGACCGGTCATCCAGCTCCGTCCAGGGTAGAGGCGCGGCCCCGCGGAGTGATCGCGGGGCCGCGCCTCACGCCGGAGGACAAGGCCTTCCGCTCACGGGGTGGCCCCTGATCGCTGTTCGGTGAAGCGGGCGGTGATCCAGGCGGCCACGACCGGTGACCACACGAGGTCGGTCGCGCCGTGGGGGAGCGGCACGGTCGTCTGCCACTCCACGTCCGCCCCGAGCCGGAGGTAGTCGGCCAGCACCTCGCGCTGGATCCGGTAGGGCACGAGCTCGTCCGCGGGGCTGCCGTACATCAGCGTCGGCGACGCCGGCCTGCTGCCGCCGGGGCTGTTCGCCAGCGCGGTGGACCGCCAGGCGTCGAGCGTCAACGGGTTCGTGCTGAAGACGTCGTCCAACTCCAGACCGGTGAACACCGCCGCGGTCGAGTCGGGACCGATCACGCCCGGGGGACCGGGGTCCACCGTGCACTTGGTCTCCAGCTGGGCGATCCTCCGCTTGCCCAGAGGGGTCAGCAGGGTCGACCACGGCAGGTCCGGGTAGGCGTGGTGCAGGCCGAGCAGGATCATCACCCGGAGGTGCAGGTTCCCGGGATTCGCGGCGAGGGAGTCGAACAGCTCGGGCAGGTTTCCGGGCACACCACCGGCCGCGACCGCCGTGAGGTTCAGCTCCGGGGCGTAGTCGTCCTTGACCTGGCCCGCCCACAGCGCCGCTCCACCGCCCTGGGAGTACCCGCTGACGGCCACCCGCGTCCCGCGCGACACCGATGCGCCGTTCACCTGGGACGCCGCGCGCACCGCGTCCAGCGTCACGCGCCCCTCGGACAGACCGGTCACGTAGGTCGCCCCGCCGGGCACGCCATGCCCTGGAAGTCGGGCACGACGACGGCGTGACCCGCCGCCAGGAGCGGGGTCAGCAGCAGGGACTCGTGCTCGGTCCCGTTGGCGAGGGCGTAGGACGCGCGGGAGGTGTACACGATCTGCCGGCCGCGGGCGGGGACGGGGACCAGCTTCCCGAGGTTGACGACGATCGACTCGTACGCGGTGAACGGGCGTGAGCGGATCAGCGTGCCGGGGGCGCCCGGCGGTGTGGTCGGCGGTTCGTAGAACGGGTCCTCCTGCGGCACGACCGAACCCGGTGGGCCTGCGGCGGCGTCCGCCCGTGCCGCACCACCGGTCACGAGGACCAGGACGGCCGTGAGGACGGACAGGGTCCGGTTGTGGTCCACGTCTTCTCCCATCACCTGATCATTGCCCGCTCCACGATCGAACGGATATTCACTTAAAGCTGTCACAAAGCTTGACAGCGAGGCAATGGGTTGGGCAGATTGGCGGCTGTCGAACACGTACCGGAATTCACAGACGACGGAGTCTGACCGATGCACATCACCCAGTCCCTGCACGCCGCCCGGCAACGCGGACCCGGCCGCGTCGCGACGATCTTCGGTGGCCGGACCCGGACCGTCGCCGACTCGGTCGAGCGGATCGCGCGGCTCGCCGGCGCGCTCCGGTCGCTCGGGGTCGAGGCCGGTGACCGGGTCGGGATCTACGCGCTCAACAGCGACCGGTACCACGAGCTGCTGATGGCGGTGCCGTGGGCGGACGCCGTGGTGAACCCCGTGAACGTCCGGTGGAGCCTGCCGGAGGTGGCCTACTCCTTGGTGGACTGCCAGACCGACGTCATCGTGGTCGACGACGCCTTCGCCCCCGCCGTTCCCGCGTTGAGGCAACAGGCGCCGAACCTGCGGACGGTCATCTTCTGCGGGGAGGGCGAGACGCCCGAGGGCATGATCCCGTACGAGGAGCTGATCGCTTCGGCGTCCGAAGTGGACGATGCGCGGCGCGGGGGCGACGCGCTGTACGGCGTCTTCTACACCGGCGGCACGACGGGGTCGCCCAAGGGCGTCATGCTGTCGCACCAGGCCTGCCTGGTCTCGGCGATGGGAAGCCTGGTGACCGCCGACGTCCTGTCGCGGGCGGGCGTCCTGCTGCACGCGGCCCCGATGTTCCACCTGGCCGACATCGCCGCCTGGAACATCGGCAACCTGACCGGCTCCACCCACGTCATGGTGCCCTCGTTCACCCCGGCCGGCGTCCTCGCGGCGATCCGCGAGCACGGGGTCACCGACACCCTGCTCGTCCCCACCATGATCCAGCTGCTCGTCGACTCGCCCGAGGCCGCGGAGAGCGACCTGAGCAGCCTGGCGCGGGTGATGTACGGCGCCTCGCCGATCTCCGAGACCGTCCTGCGGAAGGCGCGGGCGATCCTGCCGAACGCCCGGTTCACCCAGGCCTACGGCATGACCGAACTCGCCCCGATCGCGACGCTGCTCACCGCCGAGGACCACGACAACCCGGCCCTGACCCGGTCCTGCGGCCGACCGGCGGTCCACGCGGAGGTCCGCGTGGTCGACTTCGACGACGTCGAGCTGCCGCTGGGCCAGGTCGGCGAGATCGTCGTCCGCGGAGACCACGTCATGACCGGCTACTGGAACAAGCCGGAGGAGACGAGCGCGGCGCTGCGCGGAGGCTGGATGCACACCGGCGACGCCGGGTACCTGGACGCAGACGGATACCTCTTCGTCGTCGACCGCCTCAAGGACATGGTCGTCACCGGTGGCGAGAACGTCTACACGGCCGAGGTCGAGAACGCCCTCAGCCGGCACCCGGCGGTGGCCCAGGTCGCCGTCATCGGGGTGCCCGACGAGAACTGGGGCGAGCGGGTCCACGCCGTCGTGGTGCCGGTGCCGGGGGCGACGGTGGATCCGGGCGAACTGCGCGAGTTCTGCCGCGGTCACATCGCCAACTACAAGCTGCCGCGCTCGGTCGAGTTCGTCGAGGCGCTCCCCGTCTCGGGTGCGGGCAAGATCCTCAAGCGCGAGTTGCGCAAGCGGCACTGGGCGGACACGGACCGCGGGGTCGGCGGATGAGTCCCGAGGTGGAACCGGCCGTGCTCGACTGGATCGGCGCGGCCGAGGAGTTCTCCGCCGGGCTGCCCGACCTCGGGTCGGTGGACTGGCCCCGCCGGCGCTCGGCGGCCCGCGAGCTCGCCGACCTCCTCGCCACCCGCTTCACCCTGCCGGGCCCGGCGGAGTGCTCGGTCACCGAGCACCGGGTGCCGACCCGCTCCGGCGAGGTCGCCGTCCTGCGCTACCGCGCTCCCGGTGCCGACCGGCCGCGAGCCGCGCACCTCTCCCTGCACGGTGGCGGGTTCGTCCAGGGCGGGATCCACGAGGTGGTCGAGGACCGGTTGCTGCGCCGCCGGGCCGTCGACAGCGGCGTCGACCTCTTCGCCGTCGACTACCGGCTCGCGCCCGAACACCCGTACCCCGCCGCGCTCGAGGACTGCCTCGACGCCCTGGGCTGGCTCGTCGCGTCGGCCGCGGAACTCGGCGTCGACCCGGATCGCGTAGGCGTCGGCGGCGCGTCCGCGGGCGGCAACCTCGCCGCCCTGGTCGCCGTGCGCGCACGGGACGACGGCGGTCCGGCGCTGGACCACCAGGTGCTGGAGGTCCCGGCGGTGGCGCTGGTCGTGGACGGGGACGACTCGAACCGCCGGTACGGCGCCCTGACCGGCACCGGGGACCTCGCCCTGATCCGCGGTCTGTACCTCGACGGGGCCCGGCCGGTGAACGGCTGGACCGAGCCGTCCGAGGTTCCCGACCTCACCGGCCTGCCGCCCACCCTCGTGATCACGGCCGAGTGCGACGCGCTCCGCGACAGCGGGCAGCGCTACGCGGCCCGGCTCGCCGCCGCCGGTGTCGTGGTCGAGAGC
>DATMCA010001528.1:0-2571 GCA_035559015.1 Umezawaea sp.
CGCATGATCTCCAGCATCTCCCGCACCTGCGTGGCCCGGACGGCCGGGTCCGGCCGGAAGTCCAGGTGCGTCACGAACACGCCGACCGGTCCGCCGGGCGCGTCGACCACGGCCTCCGCGAACCCCGGAGCGGGCGCGGGAACCGCCGTCGGGTCCTGTGTGGACAGTCTGGTGATCTGGTGGTTCCGCGTTCGCAGGATCGGGTACCGGCTCAGCACCGCCACGCCGAACTGGCGCCGCGGGTCGCCGGGCAGGTCGTAGATCGGTGCGAAGAAGACCGCCATGCCGAGCGACCGGCCCAGCTCGGTCGCCTCGTCCACGAACCCGCTGCGCTCGGACCAGTGCACGTCGACCTCCTGGAGGCCGACCACGTCGGGCCGCTCCGCCCGGATCGCGTCGGCGATCCTCGGCAGGTCGAACACCCCGTCCGCCCCGGTGCCCGCGTGGACGTTGTACGTCATCGCGGTCAGGTCCGTGCGGGGCACGGACGGCGTGCAGAACGCGGCGGTCAGCAGGACGATCGGCACCAGCGCGGTGAGTCCCATGGCCTTGATGCTGCCAGTACGGGCAGGATTCGCCCATGGAACGCGAACCGATCGCCCAGGTGGGTCTCGTCGTGGCGGCGGTGGCCGTGTCGGCCATCGGGCCCAAGAGCTACGGCACCTGGGTGCTGGAGGTCGCGCCGATCTTCATCGCGCTGCCCGTCCTGGTGTTCACCCACCGCCGATTCCCGCTGACCAGGCTCACGCGCTGGCTCATCGTCGGCCACGCGTTCGTGCTCGCGCTCGGTGGCCACTACACCTACGCCGAGGTGCCGATCGGCTTCCGCGTCCGCGACCTGTTCGACCTCCAGCGCAACCCGTACGACCGCTTCGCCCACGTGGTCCAGGGCTTCGTGCCCGCGATCGTCGTCCGCGAACTGCTGCTGCGCCGAACGCCGCTCCGCCCTGGTGGCTGGCTGTTCGCCCTCGTGACGGCGACCTGCCTTGGCGTGAGCGCCGCGTACGAGCTGATCGAGTGGGCCGGGGCCGTCATCGGGGGTGATTCGGCGGAGGACTTCCTTGGCACGCAAGGGGATGTGTGGGACAGCCAGTGGGACATGCTCCTTGCCCTCCTGGGTGCTCTCGGCGCACAGTTGGCGCTCGGGCGCGTGCACGATCGCCAGTTGTCGCGGATGCCGATGACGAAACTGTCGGTGCCATAAGGCAGTCTGCACCCGGATGGAAATTTCAAGATCGTTTTTGGAGGGGCAGATGGCACAGAGCTCGTTGTCACCGCAGGATCTCGACCACCTGCGCGCGGAGCTCGCCGAGGGGCGCCAGCCCGCTGTCTGGTTCACCTCGGCCGCGGTCGGGGTGGAGGCCGGGCGTTCGGCGAAGGTGATCGCGTTCACCGAACCCGAGGAGGGCGACTTCATCCAGGTCCGCCCGACGGGGGAGCGCGACGAGATCTCCTTCTCCCCGGCGGAGCTGACCACCGAGAAGCCTCCGCGCAAGAAGGCGCCCGCGCCGAAGCCGCCGGTCAAGGAGCCGGAACCGCCGAAGCCGGCGGAGATCGGCCACGTCTACACCCCGGCGCCACCGGTCAAGGAGGAGAAGCCGAAGCCCCAACCGGCGGCGGCAGCACCACCCCGCACCTCTTCGCCCGCCCGCAAGCAGGCGAAGCCGGCCGAGGTCACCATCACGCTCACGTCGACCGTCGACGGTGAGTGGGCGGCCGAGGTCCTGGTCGGCGTCAAGCGCACGCTCAGGCAAGCGGCCCTCTCCCCGAGCGCCGTCGCCCAAGCCGCGAAACTCCTCCACCCGGAGGTCGCGTCAGCCGTCGACGCGGTCCTGAACGCCGCCCGCGAAACCCACCTGGCCCGCGTGGAACAACTCCGCGCGGAACTGGATGCGGCCCAGCGAGCACTGGACGAACTGTCCGGCTGAGCCCAACCGGTGCGGTGAACACAACTGCGACGTACCAGTGATTAACCAGCCGCGATCGGGTGAGAGCCCTTCCCCAAGCAGCAGGTAGGGCGGGACGGTGAGGTCGAAATACCTTCGAAGCCGGAGGTCCGCTCGATCACGGGGAGGCCATGATGGCGGTAGAAATCACGACGGCGGAACAGGCCCAACTCGGTGGCTGCAACTGCTGCGGTGGCTGCACAGGCCCAGGTTGCGGCTGTTGTTCGAGCTGCTGACGTAACAGACAGCGGCCCTGGTCAAGACGACCGGGGCCGCTGTTCTGCGTTCGGGGGAGGAAGAGGGCAGGAAGAGAAATAGGGGAAGGGCGAAGGGGATGGGAGGGGCGAAGAGGCCGAGGAGGGGCGAAGAGGCTAGCGAAGGGGGAGAGGCCGGAAAGAACGAAGAGGTCGGGGAGGGCGAAGGGACCAGGGAAGAGCGAAGGGAACGGAGAGGCGAGGACGAGGAGAGAAAGATGAGGCGAGGTTAAGGACGAGGTGAGGGCAAGGGTATGGCGAGGGTTAGGGCGAGGACAGAAGGACGCGAGGAGAAGGAAGAGGGCCAGGAGCTAGAAGGTAGAGGGCCGGAGTTCAAGTCACGTCGATTGGGAATAACCGCCTCAACAGGC
>DATMCA010001529.1:0-4872 GCA_035559015.1 Umezawaea sp.
GAGACGAGGACCACGACACCGAGACCGACGCCGACCGCGATGGCCGACCGCAGGTCCCGTCCCGCCCGTGACGGCTTCTTGACGCCGTCCGCGCTGCTGGACGGCGCCTGCGCGTCCTGCTCACCACCGCCTGGCACCTGCTGTGCTCCTATCACGACTCCCACGTCACCATCAGACTTCGAGCAGCTCGGCTTCCTTGTGCTTCACGAGCTCGTCGATCTGGTGCACGTACTTCTGCGTCACCGATTCGAGTTCCTTCTCGCCGCGAGTGCCCTCGTCCTCGCCGGACTCGCCGTCCTTCACCATGCGCTCGATCTCTTCCTTCGCCTTGCGGCGGATGTTGCGCATGGTGATCTTGGCGTCCTCACCCTTGGTCTTCGCGACCTTCACCATCTCCTTGCGGCGCTCCTCGGAGAGCTGCGGGATGACGATGCGGATGATCGAGCCGTCGTTGCTGGGGTTCACGCCGAGGTCGGAGTCGCGGATCGCCTTCTCGATGGCGTTGAGCTGGCTCGCGTCGTACGGCTTGACGACGGCCATGCGCGCCTCGGGGATCGCGATGCTCGCCAACTGGTTCAGCGGGGTCGGCGAACCGTAGTAGTCGACGACGATGCGCGAGAACATGGCGGGTGAAGCACGGCCCGTCCGCACGGCCGCGAGGTCGTCCTTCGCCACGGACACCGCTTTTTCCATCTTCTCCTCGGCGTCGAGGAGGGTCTCGTCGATCACGGCTACTCCTTAGTGCGAGCCGGGGCGGGCGCGAAGCCCGGACCCAGCGGGTCTAGAAGGACGGGCGACCACCTGGGGTGCTCACCAATGTTCCGATCTTCTCACCACGCACCGCCCTCGCGATGTTCCCCTCGGTGAGGAGGTTGAACACCATGATGGGCATGTTGTTGTCCATGCACAGGCTGAAAGCGGTGGAGTCCGCGACGTTCAACCCGCGTTCCAGGACCTCGCGGTGCGTGATGTTGTCGAACATCAGCGCGTCCGGGTCGATCTTGGGGTCGGCGGTGTAGATGCCGTCCACTGCCTTCGCCATGAGCACGATCTCGCACCCGATCTCCAGCGCGCGCTGCGCGGCCGTCGTGTCGGTCGAGAAGTAGGGCATGCCCGCGCCGCCGCCGAAGATCACGACACGGCCCTTTTCGAGGTGCCGCATGGCGCGTCGCGGGATGTAGGACTCGGCGACCTGGCCCATCGTGATGGACGTCTGGACCCTGGTGTCGATGCCGTGCTCGCGCTCCAGGAAGTCCTGCAACGCCAAGCAGTTCATCACGGTGCCCAGCATGCCCATGTAGTCCGCGCGGCTGCGGTCCATGCCGCGCTGCTGGAGTTCGGCGCCGCGGAAGAAGTTGCCGCCGCCGATCACCACGGCGACCTGGGCGCCGGTTCCGACCACGGCCGCGATCTGGCGGGCGACGACGGTCACGACGTCGGGGTCGACCCCGACGTCACCGCCGCCGAACATCTCCCCACCGAGCTTGAGCATCACGCGCTTGTAACCATCAACGTCTTCGCTCACAGGTCCTCCTCGCGGCGCTGGAAGTCTGGACACGGCGAAGGCGGGGTTGCGATGCGCTGCAACCCCGCCCTCACGCGAATCAGGCCTGGCCGACCTCGAACCGGGCAAAGCGGGTAACCGCCACGCCGGCCTCGTCCAACACTGCCTTGACGGTCTTCTTGGACTCCTTCACGGAGGCCTGCTCCAGGAGCACGACGTCCTTGAAGAACCCGTTCACGCGGCCTTCGGCGATCTTGGCGATCGCGGCGTCCGGCTTGCCCTCTTCGCGAGCGGTCTCCTCGGCGATGCGGCGCTCGTTCGCGACCAGCTCCTCCGAGACGTCCTCGCGGGTCAGGTACTTCGCCCGCATGGCCGCGATCTGCTTCGCGGTGTCAGCCGCGACGGCCTCGTTGTCGCCGGTGTACTCGACGACCACGCCGATGGCCGGCGGGAGGTCCGCCGAGCGGCGGTGCAGGTAGGTCGTGACGGTGCCGTCGAACACGGCCACGTTGCCGACCTCGAGCTTCTCGGACAGCTTCGCCGAGTACTCCTCGACCACCGTGGCGACGGTCTTGCCGTCGACCTCGCTGGTCAGCAGGGTCGCGACGTCGTTGGCGCGCGAGGCCTTGGCGGCCGCGAGCACCGTGGCGGCGAACTCCTGGAAGCCGTCGGTCTTGGCCACGAAGTCGGTCTCGCACAGCACCTGGATCATCACGCCGTCCTCGGCGGTGACGAGACCGTTGGTGGCGGTGCGACCGGCGCGCTTGCCGACGTCCTTCGCGCCCTTGATACGCAGGATCTCGACGGCCTTGTCGAAGTCGCCGTCGGTCTCCTCGAGCGCGTTCTTGCAGGCCATCATGCCCGCGGCCGTGAGCTCGCGGAGGCGCTTCACATCAGCGGCGGTGTAGTTCGCCATCGTGCGATTTCCGTTCCTTCTGCGGTCCGATGTCGGCAGGGCCGACGTGGGTTACGCGCGAGTTGGTGCTGAGCGCGCCACGCCCGTGTTCCCACGGGCGTGGCGCGCCGCTGGATCAGGACTGGACGGGCTGCTCGGCAGGCGCCTCGGCGGTCTCGGCGGCCGGGGTGGCCTCCGCGGCCTCGGGGGTGGTGCTGGTCAGCAGCTCCTGCTCCCACTCGGCCAGCGGCTCGTCGATCCCGGGCTCCGGCTTGTCGTCCCCGTCGGCCGCGTTGTTGCGCGCACCCGAGCGGGCCATCAGACCGGCGGCGGCCGCCTCGGCGACGACCTTGGTCAGCAGCGCCGCGGAACGGATCGCGTCGTCGTTGCCCGGGATCGGGAAGTCGACCTCGTCCGGGTCGCAGTTCGTGTCCAGGATCGCGACGATCGGGATGTGCAGCTTGCGCGCCTCGCCGACGGCGATGTGCTCCTTCTTGGTGTCGACGATCCACACCGCGGAGGGCACCTTGGCCATGTCGCGAATGCCGCCCAGCGTGCGGGACAGCTTGTCCTTCTCGCGGTTCATCATCAGGATTTCCTTCTTGGTGAAACCCTGGAAACCGCCGGTCTGCTCCATCGACTCCAGCTCCTTGAGGCGCTGGAGGCGCTTGTGCACCGTCGAGAAGTTGGTGAGCATGCCGCCCAGCCAACGCTGGTTCACGTACGGCATGCCGACGCGGAGCGCCTCGCTGGCGATCGCTTCCTGCGCCTGCTTCTTGGTGCCGATGAAGAGGATCGACCCACCGTGCGCGACCGTCTCGCGGACGAACTCGTACGCCCGGTCGATGTAGGTCAGCGTCTGCTGGAGGTCGATGATGTAGATGCCGTTGCGCTCGGTGAAGATGTAGCGCTTCATCTTCGGGTTCCAGCGACGGGTCTGGTGCCCGAAGTGCACGCCGCTGTCGAGCAGCTGCTTCATGGTGACGACGGCCATAGCCGGGTTCGCACCTTTTCGATCAGGCGCACCGGACCGGCCGGCGCGCGTATTCCGGTTGTCGCGGCGAGCCGGGATGGCACACCGCCCTAGTGCCCTGCCGCCGCCCAGACCCGAAGAAAATTAACCTTTGGGACCGCCGGACGCCGTGACTCGACCACACTCGAAAGGGATCGGATCAGCAGTGGCACGCGAAGTCGTCCCGTACGCAGACGGGGCGTGAAACAAGTGTACGCCGAAGAGGCCCGATCTCCGAACCGGGGCCTCCGGTTGTCCACAGGCCGCGTGGTTGTCCACAGATCTGGAGTTCGCGATGGCGTAGACGCAGGTCAACCCGGACCGTGAACCCATGCGTACAACACCTGCCGAGCAGCGGCCCGAACCGCTCCACACCGTGACCGAGGCCCGCCGTGGGTGGGGCTCGGCGCTGCGGGTGGGGGTGGGGGTGGGGGTTGCGGGCCGGTTTTTGGGCTGGTTTGTGGGCTGGTTTGTGGTGACTCGGTTGGCGGTGGGTTGGTTGACACCGGGCTGGGTGACATTGGAGCGGTTTACAGCGACTCGGCTGGCACCAACTCGATCAACGCTGGCTCGGCCAGCAGCAACTCGACTGCCGGCAGCAGGTTCGACGACTCCGGCCCCGGCAGGTTGGTTAGCCGCAGATCAGTTGACCGCGGATCCGTTGACCGCAGGTCCGTCGGCAGCAGGTCGGTTAGCCGCAGGTCGGTTTGCCGCACGTCCGGCGGCGGCAGGTCAGGCCACGCCTGGCCGATTGGCCGCAGGTCCATTGGCGACAGGCCTGTTGACTGTGGGGCGGTTGGCAGGTCCGGTGGCCGCAAGTCGGTCGACGCCTAGCCGGTCGCCCGCAGGTCAGTGGCCCTGCCGGTTGACCGCTGGTCGGTTGGCACCCGGTCGGTTGGCGCCCGGTCGGTTGGCGCCTGGCCGGTTGGCAACGGCTGGACTAGTGGCCGGAGTGGCGTCTGGTTGTGCGCTTCGAGCCTTTGTTTGGCCGTTGGTCCAGTTCGCTCGATTCAGCGCGGTCTGGTGGGCACTTCCGCTTGCGACTCGCTCTCTAACCGGATTGCCAGCACGGCCGCCATCTCAGCCACCTGACCGACCGACGACCCGATCCAAGCGGCTCCACTCACGACCCCGCGCAACCTGGTCGTCAGATCGTCTGACAGCCCGGTGGCCAGCCAAGTCGGCCCAACCGCTGTTCAGGAGCCCTCGGCGAGGTGACATTCGGCTAGCGGCCCAGTCGATGCTCGGATCGGCGGTCCAGGTGGTCAGCCAGCTCGCTCGGCTCCGCACATTCCTGCCAGCCGTTCGAACGGCGGTCCGATCGCCGACCGGTTCGAGAGATCCGTTGGTGGTCCGGCAGTCAATTCACCAGGCGATTTGGCCAGCGGTCCAGCCTTGCTCGGCCAGCCGGCGAATAGCGCCTCCGGTCAGACATCTGGCCGCCTCCGCGCTGGCAGGTGT
>DATMCA010001530.1:0-3106 GCA_035559015.1 Umezawaea sp.
TCCTCCCGAGGATCACCCGCTACATCGCGCTGGGCATCGACTACGGCACGGTGAACCCCTTCGCCGGTCTGCTGCTCGGCCTCGGCGAGGACCGCCGGCTCTACCTGACCAACGAGTACCGGTACGACTCCAAGGCGTCCCGCCGGTCCAAGACCGACGCCGAGTACTCGCAGGCGCTCACCAGTTGGCTCAACAAGCTGCAGGTGACTCCGGAGTGGACCGCAGTCGACCCGTCCGCCGCGTCGTTCGTCCAGCAGCTCTACCGCGACGGCCGGGTCACCCCGACCCTCGCGAACAACGCCGTGGTCGACGGCATCCGGCAGCTGTCGTCGCTGATGGCGATGGACCAGTTCCGGGTGCACCGGTCCTGCAAGGGCTGGATCGAAGAGGTCGCTGGCTACTCGTGGGACCCGAAGAAGGCTGAGAAGGGCGAGGACGCCCCGATCAAGACCGAGGACCACTCGCTCGACGCGGGCCGGTACGCGGTCCACACGACCGAGGCCATTTGGCACGGACAACTACTGGAGGCAGCGTGACCGACGAGCAGCGCGTCAACATCCACCCCGGCCAGCCGCCGGTGAAGGGCTACCGCGACCTGACGCAGGCCGAGGTGGACCTGATCAACGAGGTCAAGGACGCCGAGCGGGTGCTGGGTGAGGTGTGGCGCAAGGTCGTCGCGGCCGACGGCAATGACCGGCGCTGGTCCGCCGTGGCCCGCACCCACTTCGAGGAGGGTTGCTCGGCGCTCGTCCGCAGCATCGCCCAGCCCGAGTCCGCGTTCTGATGGGCGCCCAGCGGTTCCGCAAAAAGCCGGTCGAGATCGAGGCCATCCAGTTCGACGGCAACAACCAGGCCGCCGTGTCCGACTTCATGGGCACCTCGCCACCGTTCAACTCGGATGCCGAGGGCAACCAGTGGGTGGTGCTCACGACCGTGCATGGCGAGGAGGCCATCGCGCGGGTCGGGGACTGGATCATCCCGGAGCCCGTGGTCGGCCGGTTCTACCCGTGCAAGCCGGACATCTTCGCGGCGACCTACGAGGCGATCGGCTGATGGCCCCGCTGCCGAGGCGGATCACCCGCCGCAAGGTGCTCGAAGCGCTGGACGTGCTGGGCATCCCGCACACCGACGTGCGCACGGTCGAGTTGGGCTTGCACGAGGTCGTCGTGCGGGAGCTGCTGAAGCCCGAGACCAAGGCCGAGGCTGGCAAGGGCACGGTGCACGTCGAACGGGTCACGACCATCCCGACCAGCGTGCCGCGCGGCGACAGCGGCTGACCGCGCGTCCTGAGTGCCAGGTTTCCGCAGGCGGTACTCGATTCAGGAGGGGGTGACTGGTGCCGCTCCCCGTGGAAGGCGTGAACCACCAGACGCAGTGGCCGCCGAGGCAGCTCGACGCGGTGTTCGACACGATCGACGTCTGGGACGCCTGGTACTCCGGAGGCTCGGACAAGCTGGCCGACGTCTACGGCGGCTCGACCGGCGGCGGGTTCGACTCGGTCAGCCGCACACGGCTCCGCAACCGGCCTGCCCAGTACTCGGGCGGTGTCCGTGGGCGGCTTGCTCGCTGGTTCTGGGGTGCTCCGACCCCGCTCGGTGAGCCCAGCACCAAGTTCCACGTGCCGCTCGCGTCGGACATCGCGGCCAAGTCGGCGAAGCTGCTGTTCGCCGAGCCTCCGACGTTCACCGTGGGCAACTCGGGCACGCAGGACGTGCTGAACGACATCGTCGAGGAGTCGCTGCACGCGAAGCTGCTGGAGGCCGCCGAGGTCTGCGCCGGTCTCGGCGGGGTGTACCTGCGGCAGGTGTGGGACACGACCATCAGCGATCGGCCGTGGCTGCAAGCGGTCCACGCCGACGCCGGTGTCCCCGAGTGGCGCGCCGGACGCCTCAAGGCCGTCACGTTCTGGCGGATCATCGAGGAGACCGACAGCCAGGTGTGGCGGCACCTGGAGCGGCACGAGTCCGGCCGGATCCTGCACGGCCTGTACGAGGGCACACAGTCCCACCTCGGCACGAAGGTCCCGCTCGCCGAGATGGAAGCGACCGCGGACCTGGTCGAGTCGCTGGACGACGGCGACTGGATCGAGACCGGCGTCGACAAGCTGACCGCCGGGTACATCCCGAACATCCGGCCGAACCGGCTGTGGCGGAAGAACCCCGCAGCGGCCGACCTCGGCCGGGCGGACATCTCGGGCAGCGAAGAGGTCCTCGACAAGATCGACGAGACCTGGACGGCCTGGATGCGCGACATCCGGATCGCCAAGGGCCGCGTGTTCGTCGCCTCGACCTACCTGCAGAACAACGGGCCAGGACAGGGCGGGTACTTCGATGCTGACCGGGAAATCTACGCCGCGCTGAACATGCTGCCGCAGGCTGGCAACAACGCGCCGATCACCGTGTCGCAGTTCGCCATCCGGGTCGAGGAGCACAGCCGAACCGCGCGGGAGCTCACGACCGAGGTCCTGCGCACCTGCGGGTACAGCCAGCAGACGTTCGGCCTGACCGGCGACGTGGCCGCGACCGCGACCGAGGTCACCGCGCGGGAACGGGACAGCTTCCTGACCCGCTCCCACAAGATCCTCTACTGGAAGCCCGAGCTGGCCGACCAGGTGGAGACCCTGCTCGCGGTCTACAAGGCGAAACTCGGCGGCAAGGTCGAGGTCGAGCGGCCGAAGGTCGAGTTCCCGGACGGCGTCGCCACCGACCCGGAGCAGCAGGCCCGCACGATCCAGCTCCTGGACGCCGCTGGTGCGCTCTCCACGAAGACCAAGGTCGAGATGCTGCACCCCGACTGGGAGAAGCAGCAGGTCGACGAGGAGGTCGAGCTGATCCAGGGGGCCGCGCTGGAGGACCCAGGGGCGTTCACCGGCGGCGGGCCGATCAACATCCAGGGCCCGCAACCCCCAGCCGACACCCCGCCCGGCGAGGAGCCGCCACCGTGACCGGCATGGACCACCAGCTCAAGGGCGTGACCATCGCGGTGTTCCTCGGCACCCTCCGCGACGCCGTCGCCCACATCGACGTCGTCCAGCCCGAAGCGCTCCGCGAACCACTGGCCCTGTGGTTCCGCGCTGCCGAGGAGCAGGCGGTCAGTGGGCGGTGGA
>DATMCA010001531.1:0-2014 GCA_035559015.1 Umezawaea sp.
CACCCGACCTTCCGGAAGGTCGGGTGTCCGCTCACGTGTCGATGTCCTCGGTCCAGAACTGAGGCGCACGTCCCCCTCCGCTCCGGACGTGGTCGTGGGCTTCTTCCGCTTGCCGCGGAGGGGTTTGCGGCAAGCGAGCCATCCGGTGAGGTCGGACGGTGCGAGGTCGGTGAACGTCGCCAGTTCGTCGACGTCGATGACGTCCTGGGCGTCGGCCACCACGTCGCCGAGTTCGCGCTCGACCTCGGCGAGGCGGGCGACGATCTCGGCTCGGCGCTGAGAGAGTTGGCCGACTTGCTGTGCGGCGGCTGCTCTGCGGGCGCTGCGGGCGGTGTCGGTCTCCTGAACGCGCCGGCGGATCTCCTCGGGCGTTGCCATGCTGCTTTCCCTTCTGCGAGCGGGCCTGTTCACGGTGAATAGCGTGTGGTCAGGGGTCGATCGCGGTCACCCCGCGCTGTGGGTGGGCGCTGCCCCGGCCGTGCACGTGGAGCGAGCCGATGCCGACCAACCCGAGTAGCTGGGTGGTCTGCGTAGCGGTGACGGTGACGGTGACGGTGTCGCCGGAGACGGTCACCGTGCCGGAGGCGCCCTCGGCGGCCAAGTGCGCTTGGGCGTTGGCAATCGCCTGGACGGGCACGAGCCGCACGGTGCCGTTGCCGCGGTAGGTGGTGAGGTCGATGGCTTGGGCCCCGGCGCGGGCGGCGGCCTCCGCCTGGCCGTTGGCCCGCGCCATTGCGGCCAGCGCGAGGCCGCCGTCGAGGGTGAGGCCAGCGAGCGCGAGGATGCCGACGGTTAACACGACGACGAACGCGGTCACCCGGCCGTCGTCAGCGCGCCACCACCGCAGGCGTATATGCCACCAGGTCGACCACCGGGCGCGCCGTGCTCGCCGGGTCATGTCCGGCCTCCGGTCACCGGGGTCGAACGCCAGAGATCCACGGTCTCCACCGAGGTGGCCGACAAAGTCTTGCCGCCGGGCACGCCGAGGATGAGCGCGTCGCCGAAGTCCACATCGCAGGACACGGTCACGCTGACCGTGCCGCCAGGGCGCAAACCGCCGGTCGAGGTGCTCACCGACAGCGACGCGCACACCACGCCCGCTGAGGACAGCGCGCTCGCGGCGGTGGACTGGGCCGCGGTGGTCGCGGCCGTCGGGGTGCGTTCGATACTCGCGGCGCGGGCCGCTTGGTGGGCGGCGTCGTTGATGCGGATGCGGGCGTCCACGCCTCGGTGGATGACCACGCCGACGAAGAGCAGGAGCATGATCAGGAACGGCGCGGCGATGGTGACTTCGGCGGCCACCGAGCCGTCATCGGAGCGCCACCGGGCCGCCCAAGCCCGCCGAACGATCCGTGTGCGGCCGTGAGGCGGTTCAGGGGCCGTTACGGGTGTGCTGGACGCTGTCGTCTGCGGCGTCATCGTCTTCTGTGGCATCACAGGGTCACCGGCCCGCCAGGTCTGTCTGAACACTTGCGAGTTCGTTCGGGCTGTGAAAGCCCTGGTCATGAGTCCTTGCAGGTAGTCGTGGGTTCACCCGCCGACCAGGAAAGGTTGACGTTCGGTCAGGATTCCTGAAGAACGATCGGCCAACGATGACGTATCGTCGCTCTTGGTGAAGTGAGGTGTGGATGTCGCTCGCGGTGGTGCGGTCGCTGGGCAGCGGGCGACTGGCGGCGACGTTCGCCGCATCTGCGACCTGTTCGGTCTCTCGGTCGGAGCCGCCGTTCGCTACACAGCCATCCTCGACCACCCCGGCCTGCACGACGTGGCGACGAAGTAGCTGATCGCGATAGCGTGACACGTGATCGCGTGGCTGAACGGAACCTTCGGAGCTGGCAAAACCACGACCGCTCGCGAGCTGACACAGCTGATCCCGCAGTCTCGGATCTTCGACTCGGAGCAGATCGGCTACATGCTGCGGCACGTCCTCACCGAGCCGGTCGACGACTTCCAGGACTGGCCACCGTGGCGCCCACTCGTCACCCGGACAGCGGTCGAAATCCTCAACTACGTC